>NZ_DEYR01000035.1:0-242282 GCF_002364635.1 Pseudomonas sp. UBA3153 | reverse complement strand
CGATCTCGGTGCCGGACGACCACGGGGTGGCGCGGCGCATCGGCGACGTGCTCGCCGACGCGGGTCTGGACGATGGCGGCTATCGGCTGCATTCGGCCAGCCGCGGCGGTTTCGCCCGCGTCGACGCGCCGCTGCGCAGCTTCATCGCCGACAGCGAGCGCCACAGCGGCATGCCACTTGAGCCGCTGTACACCGGCAAGGCGCTGCTCGCGCTGCGCGACGCCGTCGAGGCCGGGCGGTTCGCCGCGGGCACCCGGCTGATCTTCGTTCACACCGGTGGGTTGCAGGGGCGTCGCGGCCTGTCCGGCGCCTGAGGCTCATTCGCCCAAATGCGGCCATCGATCGGCGATCAGAAACACCCGCTCGACTTCCTGCCAGGCGCCGTGGCCGTCCGCTTGCAGCCGCACCAGCAGTTGTGCGCGACTGTCTGCCGGCAACGCCGCCAGCCAGTCGCCGAACTGCGGTGGCTGCCAGCGTTCGTCGGTGGTCACCCGCGCAGGCGCCAGCCAGGCCTGGCGCGGAAGCGGTTGCCAGCTGCCGGAGCCCTGCGCGGCGGCGAACGCCGGCCAGTCGCGCCGGTGGACCCAACGCCCACGGTCGTGCGCCGGATGGGCGCCGAGCGGCGACGCGCAGCCGTCGGGCCAGGGGTAGAACAGGCAGCCGCCGAGCCACAGGCGGGCGTCGGCCTGGCGCACGCCCAGCGCTTGGAGCGCGGCGAGGCCTTCGGGGCGCGCGGAAAGAGGCAGTTGGTGGCTGCTCAGGCGCTCCAGTTTCAGATCGAGACGATCACGTCCGCCGGGCCCGATCCAGTTCGCCGGATCGCCGCCGTCGCGTTCATCTGGGCCGAGGTAGAGCTTCATCGCCAGTTCCAGGTGATGCACGCCCGCGCCATCTCGCAGCAGCAGGTCGAGTTCGCCCAGCGTGCGGTTGCCTTCGCGGATCGGCAGGTTGGCGGCGATCAGCTCGATATCCGGCGCAGCGTGCAGGGCGAACTGCCAGAGCTGTTCGTAATACAGGCCGAGGCGGCGGATCGGGTGGCGTTGCAGCCAGTCGCGCAGCGTGCGGTCGTCGTCATCCAGTCGCCACAGCCAGGCCGCCAGTCGCTGCGGGTCGTCGGCCCAGGCACTGCCGGTGAGCGGATGACGCTGCGCCCAGGGCGCGTCCTCCAGCAGCGGCGCGGACAGCAGTGCCCAGGCCAGGTCGCGCACGGCGGCGGACTGGAAGCGGCGGGGCAGGTCGGCGAGCGGGGCGAAGGGCTGCATGCTGCGAGCATAGCGCAGGCTTCGGTGGCGCTGGCGCAAGGGAGAAAGCGCGCTAGCGCGGTGGTCTCACGCCAGTGGCCGGTGGCTTTGCCGTTGGTCTGCGGCGGACCTTTCGCCCATAATCCGCCTCTCCGCTAGCCCGAGCCCTGGAATCCCCATGGAGCAATTTCGCAATATCGGCATCATCGGTCGCCTCGGCAGTTCGCAGGTGCTGGAGACCGTTCGCCGACTCAAACGCTTCCTGCTGGACCGCCACCTGCACGTGGTCCTCGAGGAATCCATCGCCGAAGTAGTGCCCGGGCACAACCTGCAGACCGCCTCGCGGCGCATTCTCGGCGAGATCTGCGACCTGGTGATCGTGGTCGGCGGCGACGGCAGCATGCTCGGCGCGGCGCGTGCGCTGGCCTGGTCGAAGGTCCCGGTGCTGGGCATCAACCGTGGCAGCCTGGGCTTCCTCACCGACATCCGCCCGGACGATCTGGAAGCCAAGGTCGGTGAGGTGCTCGATGGCCAGTACAGCGTGGAGAACCGCTTCCTTCTGGAAGCCGAGGTGCGCCGCAACGGTGATTCCATCGGCGAGGGCGACGCGCTCAACGACGTGGTGCTGCACCCCGGCAAGTCGACGCGGATGATCGAGTTCGAGCTGCACATCGACGGTCAGTTCGTCTGCAGCCAGAAGGCCGACGGCCTGATCATCGCCACGCCGACCGGCTCCACGGCTTATTCGCTGTCCGCCGGCGGGCCGATCATGCACCCCAAGCTGGACGCCATCGTCATCGTGCCGATGTACCCACACACGCTATCCAGCCGGCCGATCGTGGTCGACGGCAACAGCGAGCTGAAGATCGTCGTGTCGCCGAACATGCAGATCTATCCGCAGGTCTCATGCGACGGACAGAACCATTTCACCTGCGCGCCAGGCGATACCGTGACGATCAAGAAGAAACCGCAAAAGCTCCACCTGATCCACCCGCTGGACCACAACTACTACGAGGTGTGCCGGACCAAGCTGGGCTGGGGCAGTCGGCTGGGCGGAGGCGACTGATGCTCGACCCCGCGCGCGGCTACGACCTGATCGGTGACGTGCATGGCTGCGCACGGACTCTCGAACGCCTGCTCGACGGGCTTGGCTATCACCGCCAGGCGGGTGTCTGGCGGCATCCGCGGCGGATGGTGCTGTTCCTCGGCGACATCGTCGACCGCGGCCCACGGGTGCGCGAGGCGCTGCACCTGGTGCGCGACATGGTCGCGGCGGGGCAGGCGCTGTGCATCATGGGCAACCACGAATTCAACGCGCTGGGCTGGAGCACGCCGGCGCCGCCGGGCAGCGGCTGCAGCTTCGTGCGCGAACACACGCCGCGCCACGAGCGGATGATCCGCGAGACGCTGGCGCAGTTCGACGGCCACCCGGCCGACTGGCGGGACTTCCTCGGCTGGTTCTATGAGCTGCCGCTGTTCATCGACGCCGGGCGTTTCCGCCTGGTGCACGCCTGCTGGGACAGCAGCCTGATCGAACCGCTGCGCGCGCAGTTCGCCGACGGCCGCGTCGACGAGCCGTTCGTCCAGGCCTCGGCGGTGAAAGGCAGCTTCGCCTGCACGGTGTTCGATCGCCTGCTGCGCGGCACCGACCTGCCGCTGCCGCACGGGCTGACCCTGACCAGCGAGGAAGGCTTCACCCGGCGCACGTTCCGCACCAAGTTCTGGGAGGAGAGCCCGGCCACCTACGGCGATATCGTGTTCCAGCCGGACGCGCTGCCGGACAGCGTCGCCGAGATGCCGCTATCGGAGACTCAGAAAAGCCGGCTGTTCCTCTACGGCCCGCACGAGCCACTGCTGTTCGTCGGCCACTACTGGCGCACCGGCAAGCCGGCGCCCATCCGCGGCAACCTGGCCTGCCTGGACTACAGCGCGGTGATGTACGGCAAGCTGGTCGCCTATCGCCTGGACGACGAGCGCCGCCTCGATCCGCACAAGTTCGTCTGGGTCGACGTCGAGCGGCCGGAGTCGCTGCGATGAGCCGCGTCGCCGCCATGCGCCTGCCGATCGCCACCGACCTCAGCGGCTTCGTCGGCCTGTTGCGCAGCCTGAACGTTCCGTACCGGGTCAGCGAGGAATCCGGCGAGCAGGTGCTCTGGGTGCCGGGCGAGGAACTGGCGGAGCAGGTCCGCGATCTCTACACGCGTTTTCCGCACGGCAATCCGGAGCAGCCACCGAGCCGTTTCGTGCGGCCGTCCGCCAGCCCGCTGGCGCGCTTAAAACGCAGCCCGGCCACCGCTGGCGTGCTGCTGCTGACGCTTATCGTCGCGGCGCTGACGTTCCTTGGCGACAACCTCGCCAGCCTCCGCTGGCTGACCTTCCAGGACTTCCGCATCCAGGGCGACTACCTGCAGTTCGTCCCGCTGGCGGTGAGCCTGGATGCCGGCGAGTGGTGGCGGCTGGTCACGCCGATGCTGCTGCATTTCGGCTTCCTTCACCTGGCGATGAACGCCCTGTGGTACTGGGAGCTGGGCGGGCGCATCGAGGGGCGCCAGGGCGCTTCGATGCTGCTGGCGCTGACGCTGCTGTTCAGCCTGGCGTCGAACGTCGGGCAGTACCTGTTCGGCGGCCCGGCGCTGTTCGGCGGACTCTCCGGCGTGCTCTACGGGCTGCTCGGCCACTGCTGGATCTTCCAGCGCCTGGCGCCCAATCCGGCCTACCAGTTGCCCAGGGGCGTGCTGGGGATGATGCTGATCTGGCTGCTGGTATGCCTGTCCGGCGTGATCGGCGCGCTGGGCTTCGGCTCCATCGCCAATGCTGCCCACGTCACCGGCCTGATCGCCGGCTGCGCGACCGGCCTGATCGGCGGCCTGCTGGCCCGCCGCTCATTGCAGTAGCACCGTAGGGTGGGCTTCAGCCCACCCGCGTCGTCGCATCGCGAGCGGCGCTCGCCACGGCGGGCATTCCGGTAGAATGGCGGCATTCCCCGACTGCGGAGCTGCCATGTCGACTTTTTCCGAGATGATCGAGAACATCACCCCCGAGATCTACCAGAGCCTCAAGCTCGCCGTTGAGATCGGCAAGTGGCCGGATGGCCGCAAGCTGACCCAGGAGCAGAAGGAGCTGAGCCTGCAGGCGGTGATCGCCTGGGAGCTGCAGAACCTGCCGGAAGAGGAACGCACCGGCTACATCAGCCAGCAGTGTGCATCGCACGCCAAGCCGGAGCCGCAGATCCTGTTCAAGTCGGACACCGTACATTGAGGTCCGAGTCGTGTTGAGCGAGCTGGGCCGCGGTGCCCTGAGCAAGATGTCGGTGCGCCTCGATGCACCGGTGCAGTACGCCTTTCGTCTCGGCGAGCGGAAGGTTCCGGTCAATCCGCTGATCGGCCGCTCGCTGCGCCTGGAATACCTCGGCGCGATCCACTGCAGCCATTGCGGGCGCCAGACCCGCAAGAGTTTCAGCCAGGGCTACTGCTACCCGTGCTTCACCCGGTTGCCGCAGTGCGATCTGTGCATCGTAAGCCCCGAGCGCTGCCACCATGAGCTGGGCACCTGCCGCGATCCCGAGTGGGGCACCAGCTTCTGCATGACCGATCACGTGGTCTACCTGGCCAACTCGTCGGCGGTGAAAGTGGGGATCACCCGCGCCAGCCAGATGCCGACGCGCTGGCTCGACCAGGGCGCCAGCCAGGCACTGCCGATCCTGCGGGTCGCCACCCGCCAGCAGTCCGGGCTGGTCGAGGACCTCCTGCGCAGCCAGGTCGCCGACCGCACCAACTGGCGCACGTTGCTCAAGGGCGATGCTCCGCCGCTGGACCTGATCGCCGAGCGCGACCGTCTGCTCGACCACTGCGCCGAAGGGCTGCTGGCCTTGCAGCAGCGTTTCGGTCTGCAGGCGATCCAGCCGATCACCGAGGTGGCACCGCTGGAGATCCGTTATCCGGTGCACGCCTATCCGACCAAAGTGGTCAGTTTCGATCTGGACAAGACGCCCGTCGTCGAAGGTACCCTGATGGGCATCAAGGGCCAGTACCTGATCTTCGATACCGGCGTGATCAACATTCGCAAGTACACGGCGTACCAGTTGCTGGTATCGGCCTGACCCATTCCCGCCCCGGCCGCCTGCCGGGACCGCCAGGAGCCGAAAGATGCGCACCGAGCAAGCCAAGACGATCTACCTGAAGGACTATCAGGCGCCGGACTACCTGATCGACGAAACCACCCTGACCTTCGAACTGCACGAGGACCACACGCTGGTCCACGCGCAACTGGTGATGCGGCGCAACCCGGAGAAGGGCGCCGGGCTGCCGGGCGCCGGGCTGCCGCCGCTGGTCCTCGACGGCCAGGAGCTGGAGCTGATCGCGGTATCGCTGGACGACCGCGAGCTTGCGCCCGGCGACTATCAACTCGATGACAGCCACCTGACCCTGCAGCCGACCGCGGCGCAGTTCACCGTCGACAGCACGGTGCGCATCCACCCGGAGAGCAACACCGCGCTGGAAGGTCTGTACAAGTCCGGCAGCATGTTCTGCACCCAGTGCGAGGCCGAGGGCTTCCGCAAGATCACCTACTACCTCGATCGGCCGGACGTGATGAGCAAATTCACCACCACGGTGAGCGCCGAGCAGCATCACTACCCGGTGCTGCTCTCCAACGGCAACCCGGTGGCCAGCGGCAGCGAGGAGGGCGGTCGCCATTGGGCCACCTGGGAAGACCCCTTCAAGAAACCGGCGTACCTGTTTGCCCTGGTCGCCGGTGACCTCTGGTGCGTCGAGGACAGCTTCACCACGATGAGCGGGCGTAACGTCGCCCTGCGCATCTACGTCGAGCCGGAGAACATCGACAAGTGCCAGCACGCCATGGACAGCCTGAAGAAGTCCATGCGCTGGGACGAAGAGGCCTACGGTCGCGAGTACGACCTGGACATCTTCATGATCGTCGCGGTGAACGACTTCAACATGGGCGCGATGGAGAACAAGGGCCTCAACATCTTCAACTCCAGCGCCGTGCTGGCCCGCGCCGAGACCGCCACCGACGCCGCCCACCAGCGCGTCGAGGCGATCGTCGCCCACGAGTACTTTCACAACTGGTCGGGCAACCGCGTGACCTGCCGCGACTGGTTCCAGCTGTCGCTCAAGGAAGGCTTCACCGTGTTCCGCGATGCCGGCTTCTCGTCCGACATGAACTCGGCGACGGTCAAGCGCATCGAGGACGTGGCCTTCCTGCGTACCCACCAGTTCGCCGAGGACAGCGGCCCGATGGCGCATTCGGTGCGCCCGGACTCGTTCATCGAGATTTCCAACTTCTACACCCTGACCGTCTACGAGAAGGGTTCGGAAGTGGTCGGCATGATCCGCACGCTGCTCGGCAGCGAAGGCTTCCGCAAGGGCAGCGACCTCTACTTCGAGCGCCACGACGGCCAGGCGGTGACCTGCGACGACTTCGTCAAGGCCATGGAAGACGCCAATGGCGTCGACCTCACCCAGTTCAAGCGCTGGTACAGCCAATCCGGCACGCCGCGCCTGGAGGTCAGCGAGGCCTATGATGCCGCCGCGCAGCGCTACACCCTGACGTTCCGCCAGAGCTGCCCGCCAACCCCGGGCCAGCCGACCAAGGAGCCCTTCGTGATTCCCGTGGCCCTCGGCCTGCTGGACGCGCAGGGCAACGACCTGCCGCTGCGCCTGGACGGCGAGGCCGCCGCCGCCAGCAGCCGCGTGCTCTCGGTGACCGAGGCCGAGCAGTCGTTCAGCTTCGTCGGCATCGCCGCCAAGCCATTGCCCTCGTTGCTGCGCGGCTTCTCGGCGCCGGTCAAGCTGAGCTTCCCCTACGACCGCGACCAGTTGATGTTCCTCATGCAGCACGACTCAGACGGTTTCAACCGCTGGGAAGCCGGCCAGCAGCTGTCCGTGCAGGTGCTGCAGGAACTGATCGGCCAGCACCAGCGCGGTGAGGCCCTGGTGCTCGACCCGCGTTTGCTGCATGCGCTGCGCAGCCTGATCGAGGATGAGTCACTGGATCAGGCGATGGTCGCCGAGATGCTCTCCCTGCCGGGCGCCGCCTACCTCAGCGAGCTCAGCGAAGTGGCCGACATCGACGCCATCCACGCCGCCCGCGAGTTCGCCCGCGCGCAGATCGGCGAGGCCCTGTTCGCCCCGCTGTGGCGGCGCTACCAGGCCAACCGCGAGGTGTCGCGCCACTCGCCCTATGTTGCCGAGGAAAGTCACTTCGCCCGGCGCGCGCTGCAGAACATCGCGCTGTCGTACCTGATGCTGGGCAACGACCCCGAGGTGCTGGCCGCCTGCGTGGATCAGTTCGACAACAGCGACAACATGACCGAACGCCTGACGGCGCTGGCGGTGCTGGTCAACTCGCCGTTCGAGGCCGAGCGCGGCAGGGCGTTGCAGATGTTCGCCGAGCACTTCAAGGACAACCCGCTGGTGATGGACCAGTGGTTCAGCGTGCAGGCCGCCAGCTACCTGCCGGGCGGGCTCGAGCGGGTGAAGGAGCTGATGAAGCATCCGGCCTTCACCCTGAAGAACCCGAACAAAGTGCGCGCGCTGATCGGCGCCTTCGCCGGGCAGAACCTGGTCAACTTCCACGCCGTCGATGGCAGCGGCTACCGCTTCCTGGCTGACCAGATCATCGCGCTCAACGCGCTGAACCCGCAAATCGCCGCGCGTCAGCTGTCGCCGCTGACCCGTTGGCGCAAATACGACGCCGCTCGGCAGGCGCTGATGAAGGCCGAGCTGGAGCGCATTCTGGCCTCGGGGGAGCTTTCCAGCGACGTCTACGAGGTGGTCAGCAAGAGCCTCGCCTGAGTCGCCCAGGGCCGGGGGAACCGGCTCCGATTCGTTACCGGTGGGTCAGAAAGAGGCCACGGCAGTCGCCGTGGCCTTTTTGCATCATGGCGCTGAATAAGCCGTCAATCACGGGGGTTTGGCCTTAACAAAACATAACGACACGCCGATTGTCACAGCCCGTCAAAGTCGGCAGCATAGGGGCGCTTCAACCGCACTATCACCAATAACAATAATGGGGGAAAGGTGTATGAGTGAGCCCACGTGGCGCACCCGGTCCGGTCTGTCTGCGGTTTTCCGCCGGCGGATTCTGCGACTCCACTCGCCGTTGACCAACGCACTGTCGTTGTGTGCCGCGTTTTCCATGCTGGGCCTGGGCGCCATGCCCGTGCAGGCCGAGGAAAGCGCCACCCGCGAACCCCTCTACGCCATCGAGTCGCCCAAGGCCGTGCAAAGCCTGCTGCTCGACATCGCCCACGCCGGCGCGCGCCTGGTGGCGGTCGGCGACCGTGGCCACATCCTCTATTCCGATGACGACGGCAAGAGCTGGCAGCAGGCCAAGGTGCCGACCCGGCAGATGCTCACCGCCGTGTTCTTCCTCGACGACACCCTCGGCTGGGCGGTCGGCCACGATGCGCAGATTCTCGCCACCACCGACGGCGGCAAGAGCTGGACGCTGCAGTTCGAGGACCTGCACCGCGAGGCGCCGCTGCTGGACGTCTGGTTCCAGAACGCCGATCACGGCATTGCGGCGGGTGCCTACGGCGCGCTGCTGGAGACCGAGGACGGCGGCAAGACGTGGAATGACATCAGCGACCGCATCGACAACGAAGACGGCTTCCACCTCAACGCCATCACCGCGGTGAAGGACGCCGGGCTGTTCGTCGTCGGCGAATCCGGCTCGATGTTCCGCTCTCCCGACTGGGGCCAAACCTGGGAAAAACTCGAAGGCCCGTACGAAGGCTCGCTGTTCGGCGCGCTGGGCACCGCCGAGCCGAACAGCCTGGTGGTCTACGGCCTGCGTGGGCACCTGTTCCGTTCCGCCGATTTCGGCGACACCTGGGAGCGCATCGAGCTGAAGACCGCCAGCGGCGGAAAGCTGGAGTTCGGTCTGTCCAGCGGCTCGTTGCTCGCCGACGGCTCGCTGGTGGTCGTCGGCCACGGCGGCAGCGTCCTCAAGAGCAGCGACGATGGTCGCAGTTTCAGCGTCTTCAACCGTCCCGACCGGATTTCCCTGGCCGCGGCGACCGCGGGTGCCAACGGTGAACTGATCCTGGCTGGGCAAGGCGGTGTGCGTGTCTCCTCACCGACAGGCGCCGTGCTGGTCGAAAAACAATAACGCCGGGAGAATTGAATGAGTCCTCACCAACAGAACAAGGCGAGCCTGCTCGAGCGCCTGATCTTCAACAACCGCCCGGTGGTAATCCTGATCTGCGTGCTGGTCAGCGTGTTCCTGTTCTACCAGGCCACCCAGGTTCGTCCGTCCACCAGTTTCGAGAAGATGATCCCGCTGCAGCACCCCTTCATCCAGAAGATGATGGAGTACCGTAACGACCTGGCCAACCTCGGCAATACGGTGCGCATCTCGGTGGAAGCCACCGATGGCGATATCTTCTCCAAGGAGTACATGGAGACGCTGCGCAAGATCCAGGACGAGGTGTTCTACATTCCCGGCGTCGACCGTTCGGGGCTGAAATCGCTGTGGAGCCCCAGCGTGCGCTGGAGCGAAGTCACCGAGGAAGGGTTCGCCGGCGGCGAAGTAATCCCGCAGACCTATGACGGTTCCCCGCAGAGTCTCAACGACCTGCGCAACAACGTGCTCAAATCCGGGCAGATCGGCCGGCTGGTGGCGAACAACTTCAAGTCGAGCATCATCGACATCCCGCTGTTGGAGAGCTTTCCCGACCCGAATGACCAAGGCAAGCTGGTCAAGCTGGACTACCGCGAATTTTCCCATCAGCTCGAGGACAAGATCCGCAACGAGTACCAGGCGCAGAACCCGAACGTGAAGATCCACATCGTCGGCTTCGCCAAGAAGGTCGGCGACCTGATCGACGGCCTGCTGATGGTGGTAGTGTTCTTCGGCATCGCCTTCGTCGTCACCCTGGTGCTGCTCTACTGGTTCACCTGGTGTATCCGCAGCACCATCGCCGTGCTCTCGACCACGCTGATCGCGGTGATTTGGCAGCTTGGTCTGATGCACACCGTGGGGTTCGGCCTCGATCCGTATTCGATGCTGGTGCCGTTCCTGGTGTTCGCCATCGGCATCTCCCACGGGGTGCAGAAGATCAACGGGATCGCCTTGCAGTCGAGCGAGGCGGAAAACGCCTTGACCGCCGCGCGGCGCACCTTCCGCCAGCTGTTCCTGCCGGGGATGATTGCCATCCTCGCCGATGCCGTCGGCTTCATCACCCTGCTGGTGATCGACATCGGCGTGATCCGCGAGCTGGCCATCGGCGCCTCCATCGGGGTCGCGGTGATCGTTTTCACCAACCTGATCCTGCTGCCGGTGGCGATCTCCTACATCGGTATCAGCAAGAAGGCCATCGAGCGCAGCAAGCGCGACGCGGTAACCGAGCATCCGTTCTGGCGCCTGCTGTCGAACTTCGCCAGCGCCAAGGTCGCGCCGGTGTCGGTGATCCTCGCGTTGGTCGTCGCGATCGGCGGCTTCTGGTACCAAAAGCAGCACCTGCAGGTCGGAGACCTTGACCAGGGCGCGCCCGAACTCCGTCCGGACTCGCGCTACAACCAGGACAACGATTTCATCATCCGCAACTACTCGACCAGCTCCGACGTGCTGGTGGTGATGGTCAAGACCGAGGCCGAGGGTTGTTCGACCCACGGCACGCTAGCGCCGATCGACGAACTGATGTGGAAGATGCAGAACACCAAGGGCGTGCAGTCGGCGATCTCCCTGGTCAGCGTCTCCAAACAGATGATCAAGGGGATGAACGAGGGCAACCTGAAATGGGAAACCCTGTCGCGCAACCAGGACGTGCTGAACAACTCGATCAGCCGGGCCGAAGGGCTCTACAATAGCGACTGTTCGGTGGCGCCGGTGCTGGTGTTCCTCGAGGACCACAAGGCCGCCACGCTCAAGCGCGCCATCGAGGCGGTGGAAGCGTTCAAGGCCGAGCAGAAACCGGGCGGTCCGGAGTTCATCCTCGCCGCGGGTAACGCCGGTATCGAGGCAGCCACCAACGAGGTGATCGCCAAGTCCGAGTTGACCATTCTTACGCTGGTTTACCTCTGCGTTGCCGGGATGTGCCTGATCACCTTCCGCTCGTTCGCCGCCACCGTGTGCATCGTGCTGCCGCTGATCCTCACCTCGATCCTCGGCAATGCCCTGATGGCCTTCCTCGGTATCGGCGTGAAGGTGGCGACCATGCCGGTGATTGCGCTGGGCGTAGGCATCGGCGTGGACTACGGCATCTACATCTACAGCCGCCTGGAAAGCTTCCTGCGCGCCGGGCTGTCGATGCAGGAGGCCTACTACGAGACGCTGAAATCCACCGGCAAGGCGGTGCTGTTCACCGGTATCTGCCTGGCGATCGGCGTGGCGACCTGGATCTTCTCGGCGATCAAGTTCCAGGCCGACATGGGCCTGATGCTGACCTTCATGTTCCTGCTCAACATGTTCGGTGCGTTGTGGCTGCTGCCGGCGCTGGCGCGCTTCCTGATCAAGCCGGAGAAACTCGCCGGCAAGACGGGCGGTACCCTGCTGTCGCACTGATGTAGGTCGACGCAAGAAAAGGAACCGCGGCCCTGGCCGCGGTTTTTTTATGGGCCTGTGAAGGTGGTCTCTGGAGCTGAGTGCCAGGCGGGACCGACAGCAAGCGGGCTAGGTTTGCCGGATGAGTGCAACCCTGGATCGGAGTGCTCGGCGGGACAGCGACCGCGTGGGTTTCACCCACCCTACGCTGCGCAGAGGCTGGGCGGCGGATTCGTCAGCGCGGATACAGCGGCGGCAGCGGGCTGGGTTCCTGGGGCGTGGCGGCGGCTTCGGCAGGGGGGAGGGTGCGGATCGCCAGCCACAGGTCTTCGCCCTGCCAGTGCTGCCCGGTTTCGCTGTAGAGCGAGCCGTTGAGGCCATCCAGCGCGTCCGACAGCGGGGTGAAGCGCGCAGCCATGTCGGCGAGGGTCTCCGGCTGCTGGCGGGCCCAGGCGTCGAGCGCCTGGCGCGTCGCCTGGGTGTCGTTGGCCAGGCAGGCGCGCTTGAGGTCGTCGAGCAGCGTGCGCGGGCTGGGCCCGGTGGGTGCCACCCGTTGCACGGCGGGTTGCTGGCGCGCGTGCCACCAGAGGCCGAAGCCGAGCAGTGTGGTGCAGGCCAACAGCGCGCTGAGCACCTGCCAGGGCCACAGCGGTGCGGCGTACTCGGCGGCTTGCGGCGCCTCGGCGGGTGGCAGGCCGGGAGCCTCCAGAAGCGGATCGGCGACCACCTCGATGTGCCGTTCCGGCAGGGTGGTGCGCTCCAGGCGGTCCTCGGTGGTGTTCCACCAGACCACCTCCAGCGCCGGCAGGTCGATGGCGCCGCTGTGGATCGGCACCAGCGCCTCGCTCTGCTCGCGACTGCCGATCAGGCTGGCGTCGGTCGCCTGGTTCGCCAGATGGGGTTGGTCGGGGTAGCGTCGCAGCGCATCGCTGCGGGTGTCGCCGATCGGCGGCAGTTGGGCGCTGGAAAGACCTTCGGCGCGCAGGATCAGGTTGCGCGTCAGCGAATCGCCGACCTTCACCTCGTCCGGCTCCGGGCTCCAGGCTTCCGACAGACTGAGGGCGCTGGCCGGCAGCCAGGGCGCGTCGGCCGGGTAGCTGGCCGGCTTGGGCAGCACTTGCAGCGGGATTTCCGGTGACTTCACCCGCGTCAGCCGGCCCGGGCGCGAGCCGAACGGCAGCAGGCCGCTGCTCGGCGCGTTCTCCACCAGGGTCGCGCTGAACGCCAGTGGCGGTATCTTCAGCGCACCGCTTTGCTGCGGGAAGATCGCGTAGCGCATCTCGATCACCCCGTGGCGCACGCCGCCGATTTCCTTCTCGTAGGTACGCGGTTCGCCGAGGGGCTCGACCCGCGCGTCCTCCATCTGCAGCGGCGTCAGGCTGCTGTCGTCGTACAGCGGCACCGAGTGGTAGATGCGCAGGGTCAGAACCAGTTGCGCCTGCACGTAGACCTTCTCGCGGTCGACGCTCGCATCGATGTACACCGGCGCCATCTTCGCGCTGCCGCTGCTGCCGGCCGGCTCGATGTACAGAGTGATCGGCTGGCTGCTGGCGTCGCCGAGCCTGAGCGGCGGGATCACCACGTAGCCGGTCTGCCTGGGTTGCAGGGTGACGATCCAGCGCGTGACCTGGCGGGTTTCGCCATTGACCACGGCGAGGCGGTTGACCTGGCGCGTGCCGAGCACGTCGAACAGCGCGTCGAGGGCGCTCAGGTCGGGTTTGCCGAACTGCGCGACGTCGTCCGACTCCAGCGCCAGTTCCAGGGTGTCGCCCTCGTCGAGACGGGTGCGGTCGACGCTGGCGTTGAGTTCCAGTGCCTGGGCGAAGCCGGGCAGCAGGGCCAGTAGGAGAATGCCGAGCAGGCGCATCATGGTTGGTTTTCCTGGCGTTTCTTCTGTTCGTACCAGAACTTGCGGCGCAGCAGTTCGGCCGGATCGTCCGGTATCTGCCGCAGCCATTGTTCGAGTGCCTGGCGCCGCTCGCCGTCTAGCGGCGAGTCGTCGAGGGTGCGGCGCTGCGTGGTTTCTTCTTCGTCGGGCGGCTGGGCGGCGTCCTTCGGGGGCGGTAGCGGGCCCGCGGCATCGGTAGGCGCGGTATCGGCCGGCGCGGCATCGCCCGCCGGTCGCGCGGTCGGTTTCTCGCGGGCGTCGCTCGACGGCGGCGCGGTGCTCGGCGTGCTCTCGGGCGGCGCCTGTTCGCCAGGCTGCGCCTCCGGCGACGGGCTGCCCTGGCCCGGGTTCTGCGATTTCTCCTGCTGGCGCTGGCGCAGCAGTTCCTCCACCAGGGCCTTGTTCTTCTGCGCCGCGCTCAGGTCCGGCTGGCGTTCCAGCGCCGCGTCGTAGGCGTCGATGGCTTCTTCCAGCTCGCCGCTTCTGGCCAGTGCGTTGCCGCGATTGTAGTGATCGGCGGCGCTGCTGCCCTGGGCGAAGCGCTCGGCCGCCGCCGGATAGTCGCCCGCGCGATACAGCGCCTGACCCTGCCAGCGCGGGTCTTCGAAGCGCCGTGCGGCTTCCGCCGGACGCTGCGCTTCGAGCAGGCGCTGGCCCTGCTGGTCGGGGCGTAGCCAGAGGTCGTCGAAGCCGAAGGCGAACACCGGCTGCGGCAATACCCACAGCAACGGCAGGCAGAACAGCCAGCCGCGCCGGCCGGCGCAGGCTGCGATCAGCAGGAGCGGCAGCAGCAGCCAGTGTCCCTGGTCGGCCCACAGCGCCAACTGGGTGACCTCGCCGTCCTCGCGCAGCACCTGTGGCATGTCCAGCAGGCCGAGTTGCCGCAGGTCGGCCTCGTCGATGCGCGCCTGTGCGTAGCGGCCATGCAGTTCCCCGGCGAAACGCTGCAGGCCGCTCTCGTCCAGCCTGGGCAGGAGGATCGCGCCCTGGTCGTCCTTGAGGAAACCGCCTCCTTCGAGGGCGATCGGTGCGCCCTGGGGCGTGCCGACGCCGAGGATCAGCAACGGCGAGGAATGCCTGTCGAGCGCCTGGCGGATGCCCTGGCGCTCGCGTTCGTCGAGGCTGCTGCCGATCAGCAGCAGGCGGCCGCGGCCCTGTGCGCCCTGTTCGAGCAGGGCCAGCGCCTGCGCCACGGCGAGGTCCGCGCGGCGCCCCGGCTCTGGCATGATCGACGGCTTCAACGCATCGAGCAGGTTGCGCGCGGTGGAGTGGTCGTTGGACAGCGGCACCAGCGTGTGGGCGCTGCCGGCATAGACGACGATCGCGGTCTGCGCCTCGGAGCGGGCCTCCAGCAGGTCGAGCAGCTTGCGCCGCGCCTGGGCGAGGCGGTTCGGCGTGGCGTCGGTGGCGAGCATCTCCGGAGTGAGTTCGAGCAGCACCACCAGCGGGTCGCTGCGTTTCTGGCTGACCTGCTCGGTGCGTTGCCAGCTGGGGCCGAGCAGGGCCAGCAGGGCGAGCAGCCAGGCCAGGCCCAGGGCGACCCACGGCAGCCGGCTGTTGCGACCGCGTCCGCCGGACAGCAGTACGTCGTGGAAGGCGGGCGGCAACAACATCTGCCAGCGTCCGCTGCGCTGTTCGCGGTGCCAGAGGCGCCACAGCAGCCAGCCGAACAGCGGTAGTAGAAGCAGCCAGAACGGCCGCAGCCAATGTGGCCAGAGCGCGATCATGGGCGGCGGCTCCAGCGCGGACGCTTGGCGAACAGCGGCTTGAGCCGCGTGAGTTTGCGCGGCAGGCGCTGGGCGAAACGCGGGTGCGGCCAGAGGGCGTGCGCCACCAGCGCCAGGCTGAGCAGCACCGCGGCGGCCAGCGGCCAGCTGTACAGCGCGCGGGCCGGACGCGCCTGGGTCGGTTTCTGCACCACCGGCTCGAGCCGGTCGAGGCTTTCGCCGATGGCTTTGAGTTCGTCCTGCGAGCGTGCCCGGAAATACTCTCCGCCGGTGAGGCTGGCGATTTCGCGCAGCGTCGGCTCGTCCAGGTCGAGGCCAGGATTGAGCCCCAGCAGGCCGAGGGTGCCGCTGTCGGCGGGGTCGGCGCCGATACCGATGGCGTAGACCTTCACCTGTTCCTCGGCGGCCAGGCGTGCGGCGGTCAGCGGATCGATCTGCCCGCCGTTGTTGGCGCCGTCGGTGACCAGTACCAGCACGCGGCTGTCGGCCGGGCGCTCGCGCAGGCGCTTGACCGCCAGCCCAATGGCGTCGCCCAGCGCGGTGTTCTTGCCGGCGATGCCGATGAGCGCTTCGTCGAGCCAGGTGCGTACGGTGTGGCGGTCGAAGGTCAGCGGCGATTGCAGATACGCCTGGCTGCCGAACAGGATCAGCCCGACGCGGTCGCCGCGGCGGCCCTCGATGAAATCGCCGAGCAGGCGCTTGACCAGGGTCAGGCGGCTCGCCGGCTGCTCGTCCCACTGCATGTCGGCGTAATCCATCGAGCCGGACACGTCCACCGCCAGCAGCAGGTCGCGGCCGCTGGCCGGCAAGGGCAGGGGTTCGCCGACCCATTGCGGGCGCGCCGCGGCGAGCAGCAGCAACAGCCAGAGCGCGGCGAACGGCGCCTGCTGGCGCCAGGCCGGCAGGTTGGCGCGGGCGCGTCGTCCGGCGAGGCCTTCAAGTTCGTCAAGGAAGCTGACGTTGAGCGCCGCCTCGCCGCTGTCCGCAGGCGGCAGCAGGAGGCGCAGCAGCCAGGGCAGCGGCGCGAGCAGCAGTAACCACGGCCAGGCGAACTCAAACATGCTTGCGCACCCAGATGTCGATGGCCTGCTGCAGGCCGGCGATGGCCTTGTCGTCGAGCCGGCATTGCGGCCGGTAGGCGCCGTCGACGAGGACCATCCAGCGCGTCAGCCCGGCCGCCGGGCAGCGGTTGTCGAGGAACGCCAGCCAGGCGCGCCCGCTGAGGGTCTCGCAGTGGTCGTTCGGGTAATGCGCCAGGCACAGGCGCTTGAGCAGCGCGTTGAGTTGCTGTAGCCAGGGGCCGGCCGGCGCGTCGTCGTAGGGCTTGGGCAGCTGCTCCAGTTCGTTGAGGGCGGCCTGGCGCAGCGGGTCGAGACGAACCTCGGCGCGGCGTTCGCGGCGCCTGTGCGGTATCCGCCCGCGCAACCGCCAGAGGCCCCAGAGCGCGATCGGCAGCAGCGCCGCCAGCAGCCACCAGCCAGGCGCCGGCGGCCAGGCGGAAACCGGCGGCGGCGCGATCAGGGGCTGGAGTTGGTCGAGCGGGTTCATTTGCGTTTTTCCGAACGCTGCACGTAGAGGTGGTCGCGCAACTGGTCGACCAGGTCGCTGGCCGTGCTCAGCGGCAGCAGCGGCACGCAGAGCTTCTGCGCCAGACGCTGCCAGCGCTGCCCGCGTTCCTCGGCCTGGGCGGCGTAGACCAGCCGCAGCTCGGCGGCGTGGGTGTCGAGTTCCAGCCGCGCGCCGCGTTCGGCGAAGCGCAGCAGCCCGGCCGCCGGCAGCTCGTGGTCGAGAGGATCGGAGAGCGGCAGCAGGACCAGGTCGGTGTGTCGCGCCAGCAGGGCGAGCTGCTGTTCGGCGGCCTCGGACAGCGCGCGCTCGTCGCACAGCACCAGCATCAGGCTGCCGGGGCGCAGCACTTCGCGGGCGCGGCGCAGGGCCAGGCCGAAGGCGTCGCGGTTCGGCTGCGCTTCGCTGTGCAGCGCCTGGTTGGCGCGCACCAGCCGGTTGAGCAGTTGCAGCAGGCTCTGCTTGCTGCGCCGCGGGCGTATTTCGTGGTGCTCGTGATCGCCGAACACCAGCCCGCCGATGCGGTCGTTGTGGCCCAGCGCGGCCCAGCCGATCAGTGCCGCCGCGCGCGCGGCGAGCACCGACTTGAATTGCAGCGCGGAGCCGAAGAACAGCCGCCGGCTCTGTTCCACCAGGACGAACACCGGGCGTTCGCGCTCCTCGTGGAACAGCTTGGTGTGCGGCTCCTGGGTGCGCGCGGTGACGCGCCAGTCGATGGTGCGCACGTCGTCGCCGGCCTGATACACGCGCACTTGGTCGAAATCCACGCCGCGCCCGCGCAGCTTGGAATGGTGCAGGCCGATCAGCGGGCTGCGCCGGCTCGGCGTGGAGAACAGCTGCACCTCGCGCACCCGGTGGCGCATGTCGATCAGCTCGGCAAGGTCGCTGCGGATGCCGGGCTGTAGCGGCAGCGGGTGGGTGGTCACGCCACCGCCACCACGTCGAGGATGCGCTGGATCACCTTGTCCTGGTCGACGCCCGAAGCCTCGGCCTCGAAGGACAGGATCACCCGGTGGCGCAGGACGTCGAAGAGCATCGCCTGGATGTCTTCCGGGCTGACGAAGTCGCGGCCGGCCAGCCAGGCGTGTGCGCGCGCGCAGCGGTCTAGGGCGATGGAGCCGCGCGGACTGGCGCCGTAGGCGATCCACTCGGCGAGTTCGGCGTCGAACTTGGCCGGGGTGCGCGTGGCCATGACCAGTTGCACCAGGTATTCCTCCACCGCATCGGCCATGTACAGGCCGAGGATTTCCTTGCGCGCGGCGAAGATGGCCTGCTGGCTGACGCGGCGCTCGGGCAGGCTTTCGCCGTTCAGCGCTTCGCCGCGGGCCTGGGCGAGGATCTTGCGTTCTACGCTGGCGTCGGGGAAGCCGATCTTCACGTGCATCAGGAAGCGGTCGAGCTGCGCTTCGGGCAGCGGGTAGGTGCCTTCCTGCTCGATGGGGTTCTGCGTCGCCATCACCAGGAACAGCGGCGACAGGTCGTAGGTGCTGCGGCCGACGCTGACCTGGCGCTCCGCCATGGCTTCGAGCAGCGCCGACTGCACCTTCGCCGGTGCGCGGTTGATTTCGTCGGCGAGCACCAGGTTGTGGAAGATCGGCCCCTGCTGGAACACGAAGCTGCCGGTTTCCGGGCGATAAATCTCGGTGCCGGTGATGTCCGCCGGAAGCAGGTCGGGGGTGAATTGGATGCGGTGGAATTCGGCTTCCAGGCCCTCGGCCAGGTCCTTGATGGCCTTGGTCTTGGCCAGGCCCGGCGCGCCCTCGACCAGCATGTGGCCATCGGCGAGCAGCGCCACCAGCATGCGTTCGACGAGCTTTTCCTGGCCGAGGATCTGGCTGGAGAGAAATTGTCGCAGCGCGACCAGCGCTTCGCGGTGTTCCATGGGGTCAGTTCCGGTTGGGATGGCGAGCCAGAGCCGCTCGTCGAAGGCGTCGTATCTTAATCGAAGGCGGCGGGCGTAGCTAAGGCTGCATGCACCGCTGCGGGGGACGCTCCGGACGTGTTCCGCCGTGGTGCGCGACTGTCGTTCGGGGTGTCCTGGCGGTGCGAAACGGGCGCCGATTTTTGCGACCTGAAGGTGCATTGGTGTGAGTGGGTGTTCTTGTGTGGTGCAAAACACTACTTATCAGTTAAATGTCCAGATAGTTTGTTGCAGTTATAGATTTTGTTGGGTATATCTCTCGTAACCACGGGAGAGACCGGCTACCCGCCGGCGCCGAAGGAGCAACCGCCCCGGAAACTCTCAGGCAAAAGGACCGTGGGGTTCACCGCATTCTGGAAAGAGGCGCCGCATGCGCCCGCCGACGGGATAACGCTCTCAGGCAACCATGACAGAAGGGGCAGATGGCCGATGATTCGGTTGGAAATCTGCTGCGTTGCCCTTTGTCAGTGCCACTGCGCTCGATCTCCTTCCCCTTCGATTGGCCATCCTTGGCGGATCAAGCTGCGCGGGCTGGCATCGTCCCGGTGCCTGTCCTCGCCTCTTCAATAGCGGATCGGGGTCAGTTCATGACAAGCACAAAGCAGTCAGGCGGCATGAAGAAGGGTCTGTTGGGCGCGGGCATCTGTGTGCTGGCGGCGTGGGTTTCGCTGGCCAATGCGCAGGAACTGGAGGGCACGCTGAAGAAAGTGGCGGAGTCCGGCAGCATCACCGTAGGTCACCGCGATGGCGGCATTCCGTTCTCCTACTACGACGACAAGCAGCAACCCGTGGGCTACGCCATGGACCTGTGCGGCAAGGTGGTCGATGCGGTGAAGGTCAAGCTGGGCAAGCCCGACCTGAAGGTCGAGTACGTGCCGGTAACCGGCACCACGCGCATCCCGCTGCTGGCCAACGGCACCATCGACATGGAGTGCGGCACCACCACCAACAACGCCGAACGCCAGCGCCAGGTCGCGTTCTCCACCACCTACTTCGTTGCCGGCGTGCGCATCATGGCGAAGAAGGCCGACCACATCACCGGCCTGCAGGACCTCAAGGCCAAGACCATCGTGACGCCGGCGGGCACTACCAGCGTGCGTCTGCTCAACGAAGCGAACAACAAGGACGACCTGGGCATGCGCATCCTGTCCGCCAAGGACAATGCCGAGGCGCTGCTCACCGTGGAAACCGGCCGCGCGGTCGCCTACGTGTTCGACGACGTTTCCCTCGCCGGGGTGATCGCCTCGTCGCGCTCCCCGGAAATCTGGGAGATCGTTGGCGATGCACTCTCCGTGGAGCCCTACGGAATCATGCTGCGGCGCAACGATGCGCAGTTCAAGGCGCTGGCTGACCAGACCCTAGGCGCGCTCTATGCCAGCGGCGAGATCAACGCGATCTACGACAAGTGGTTCCTGCAGCCGATTCCGCCGCGCGGCATCCTGATGAACCTGCCGATGTCGGAGCAGCTGAAGAAGGTCATCGCCGCGCCGACCGACAGCGCCGATCCGCAGGTTTACCAGTAAGCCGCCGGGGCCGGCTCGCCGGCTCCGGTGTTTCCCGCGGGCCGGTTCCGGCCCGCGTCCGCTGCCCCTCGCCCGGATACCCGCATGGATTACACCTGGAACTGGAGCGCCCTCTGGTCGCTCTCCCTTGACGGTCGACTGACCTATTTCGAGACGCTGCTGCTGGGCCTGGCCTGGACCCTGGCGACGGCGCTCTGTGCCTTTTTCCTCGCGCTGCTGGTCGGCTCGCTGCTCGGTGTGATGCGCAGCGCGCCGGTGGCCTGGATGAACCGGGTCGGCGCCTGCTTCGTCGAGCTGTTTCGCAACGTGCCGCTGCTGGTGCAGATGTTCCTCTGGTACTTCGTGCTGCCCGAGCTGCTGCCTGCCGCGGCCGGCGACTGGCTCAAGCAATTGCCGGACGCGCAGTTCTACACCGCGGTGCTGTGCCTGGGCTGCTACCACGGGGCGCGGGTCGCCGAAGTGGTGCGCTCGGGGCTGGGCAGCCTGTCGCGCGGGCAGGGCATGGCCGGCCAGGCGCTCGGCCTGACGCTGCCGCAGACCTATCGCTACGTGCTGTTGCCGATGGCCTACCGGATCGTCGTGCCGACCCTGACCTCGGAATTCCTCAGCACCACCAAGAACACCTCGGTGGCGCTGGCCATCGGCCTGGTCGAGCTGACCGCCAGCGCGCGGGCGATGCAGGAGGGCACGTTCCAGGTGTTCGAGGCGTTCGCCGTCGCCACCGTGCTGTACCTGGCGCTGAACCTGGTCATCGTGTTCCTGATGCGCGTGCTGGAACGCAAGGCGCAGGTTCCGGGGTATGTCAGTGGCCATGAGAAGGGAGGGCGCTGAGATGTTCGCCGGTTTCGATTTCGATGTGATCGTGCGTGCCCTGCCGTACCTGTTCCTCGACGGCATGGCCTTCACCCTGACCCTCACCGTGCTGGCAACCCTGGGCGGGATCGTCCTCGGCACGCTGCTGGCGCTGATGCGGCTGTCGCGCTTCGCCGTGCTCTCCACCTTCGCTGCCAGCTACGTCAACCTCATGCGCTCGCTGCCGCTGGTGCTGGTGATCTTCTGGTTCTATTTCCTGATGCCCTACGTCGGTCAGTGGGTCACCGGCGCGGCCAACCCGGCGCGCGTTGGCCCGTTCTGGTCGTCGCTGGTGACCTTCACCCTGTTCGAGGCCAGCTACTTCTGCGAAATCATCCGCTCCGGCATCCAGTCCGTGCCTCGCGGGCAGGTGATGGCTTCCCAGGCGATGGGCATGACCACCGCGCAGACCATGGGCTACGTGATCCTGCCGCAGGCGTTCCGCAACATGCTGCCGATCCTGCTGACCCAGACCATCGTGCTGTTCCAGGACACCTCGCTGGTGTACGTGCTGTCGATCACCGACTTCCTCGGCGCCGCGGCGAAGATCGCCCAGCGCGACGGCCGCCTGCTGGAGATGTACCTGTTCGCCGCGCTGGTCTATTTCGCGATCTCCTTCACCGCATCCTTTTTCGTGCGCCGCCTGCAAAGGCGCGTCGCCATCGTTCGCTGAGGTTTCCCATGTCCATGATCGCCATCAAGCAGGTTTCCAAGTCCTACGGTGATTTCCAGGTGCTGAAGAATTGCTCGACCGAGGTCGCCAAGGGCGAGGTCGTGGTGGTCTGCGGCCCGTCCGGCTCCGGCAAGTCGACCCTGATCAAGACCGTCAACGGCCTGGAGCCGATCAACCAAGGCGAGATCGTCGTCGACGGCACCACGGTCACCGACAAGGCCACCAACCTGCCGCAGCTGCGCTCGCGGGTCGGCATGGTGTTCCAGCATTTCGAGCTGTTCCCGCACCTGAGCATCGCCGAGAACCTCGCGCTGGCGCAGATGAAGGTACTCAAGCGCTCGCGCGCCGAGGCGCTGGCCAAGGGCGCGGCGCTGCTGGCACGGGTAGGGCTGTCGGCGCATGCGGACAAGTTTCCCGGCCAGCTCTCCGGTGGCCAGCAGCAGCGCGTGGCCATCGCCCGTGCCCTGGCGATGGACCCGGTGGTGATGCTGTTCGACGAACCGACTTCGGCGCTGGACCCGGAAATGGTGACCGAAGTGCTCGACGTGATGGTCGAACTGGCCAACGAAGGCATGACCATGATGGTCGTCACCCACGAGATGGGCTTCGCGCGCAAGGTCGCCAACCGCGTGGTGTTCATGGACGCCGGCGAAGTGGTGGAGGATGCCGACAAGGAGGCGTTCTTCGCCGAACCGCGCAGCGAGCGGGCGCGGCAGTTCCTGTCGAAGATTCTCGCGCATTGACGGGCAGCGGCGCCGCCCGTATCGGCACGCCTGATTCGATGCCGGTCGCACATCCCTTTCTGACGGAGCCATGACGTGGACATTTCCCTCCAGGCGCTGCTCGACAGCGCCCAGCAGCGCCAGCAGGTGCTTTCCCGCGAACGGCTGATGCTCTACGCCGGCGCCAACCTGCCCAGCGCTGAGGCGCAGCAGGCCTATGCCGCGGGCCTCAGCGCCTACCCGGCGATGGGCCTGCCGTTCCACAAGGAGCAGCCGGACACCGACCTGGTTTCGCAGCTGGAAGTAGAGACGGCGGCGGCCGCCTGCGCACTGTTCGGCGCCACCTGGGCCGAGGTGCGCCTGCCCAGTTGCACGCTGGCCAACCTCGCGGTGTTCCATGCCTTCGGCTCGCCCGGCGACTTGCTGCTGGCGCCGGCCGGGGCGCACGGCGGGCATCTCAGCCAGCGCCGCGGCGGTACGCCTGAGCTGGCCGGGCTGCGTTGCGCCGAACTGGCCTACGACGCCGCACGCTTTCAGCTGGATGCCGAGGCGGCGGCGCGCCAGGTGCGCGAGTGGCGGCCGAAGCTGGTGCTGCTGGGGCGCAGCATCATGCTCACGCCGGACCGGCTGGAGCCGGTGATTGAGGCGGCGCGCGAGGTCGGCTCGCTGAGTATCTTCGACGCCTCCCACGTCAGCGGGCTGATCGCCGGCGGCGTCTACCCCAACCCGCTGGAAGCCGGGGTGGACGTGATGACCAGCTCCACCTACAAGACCCTGCCGGGGCGGCCGCAGAGCCTGATCCTCGGCCGCGACGCGCAGGTCGGGGCGAAGCTCACCCAACTGCTCGACACGCGGATGCTGGCGAACATCGACCCGGCGCGGCTGGCATCGCTGCTGGTCACCCTGCGCCAGGCGGGCGAGCGCGGCGTGGATTATTCCTCGCGCATCCTCGCCAACAGCGTGGCGCTTGCCGAAGCCTGGCGCGCACGTGGCCTGCCGATCATCGCGCCGGCGGCGGGGGAGACCTTCACCCACCAGCTGCTGTTGCCGCTGGATTCCGCCTGCGATGCGCGCGCCGCGATGACCTTCCTCGAACGCCACGGCGTGCTGATCGGCACTTGCGTAGACCCGACGACAGCCGGCCAGTCGGCGTTGCGTCTGGGCACCCAGTTCATCACCACGCTGGGCCTGGGCGTGGCGGACATGCCGGCGGTTGCCGGCCTGCTCGCCGACCTGCTGCTGCCTACCGCCACCGGGCGCCTGAGCGTCGCCGACGAAAGCGCGACGTCGAGGGCAGGCATCCAGGCGCGCCTGCGCGCCCTGCTGGCGAGGCAGGACCCGTCAGCGCGATGACTGGGCGAGGAACTGCCGCAGGCTCCGTTGCGCCGCTCCTTGGGTGACCGGTGCCAGGCGCAGGGTGTCACCCGGCTGGCACTGCGCCAGGCGGGCCACCGCCTGCGGGGTGAGGGCGCCGAGGCGCGGGTAGCCGCCGATGGTCTGGCGGTCATTGAGCAGCACGATGGGTTGGCCGTCCGCCGGCACCTGGACGGCACCTAGCGGGATGCCCTCGGAGACCATGGAGGTGCGCTGGCAGACCAGTTGCGGGCCGAGCAAACGTACGCCCATGCGGTCGGCGCGGACGTCCACCTGCCAGTCGTGGTTGAAGGCATCGAACAGGCTTTGCCCGCTGAAGTCGCCAACCTGCGCGCCCAGTACCAGCTCCAACGTCGCATCGCCGCCGAGGGCGGGGATCTGCCGTGCCGGCAGCTCGCGGGGCACCGTGTTGCCGCCTTGCCAGGTCAGGCGATCGTCGGCGGCCACCGCGCGACCGTCGCCGTGCAGGCCGCCGAGTTCCTCGCGGGCGGTGCTGGCGCAACTGCCGAGCACGCGCGGAGCGTCGAAGCCGCCCGGCGCGGCGAGGTAGGCGCGGGCACCCAGCAGCGGCCGCGCGAAGGCCAGACGCTGGCCCTGGCGCACATTGAAGCTGCGCCAGGGTTTCAGCGGCTGACCGTCGAGGGTCGCCCCCAGGTCGGCGCCGGCGAGGGCCAGGCAGGTGTCACGCTCGCAGGTCAGCACGAGGTTGCCGAGGGCGATCTCCAGCACCGGCGCGTCGACGGCATTGTCCAGCAAGCGGTTGGCCCAGTGCATGGATATCCAGTCCAACGCGCCGCCCTGGGTCACGCCCAGGTGGCGGACGCCGAAGCGGCCGGCGTCCTGCAGCAGCACGAAGGGGTGGCTGTGCTCGACACGCAGTCCGCGGGCGGCAGTCGTCGAGGCGTTCATGGCGTGCTCTCCAGCGGGGTGTCGTCTCCGCCCAGGCGGACGAATTCGGCATGCTCGATGGGCATGAAACGCACCCGGTCGCCGGGTTGCATCAGGCTGTAGCCGTCGAGGGCGCGGTCGAATAGCCGGGACGGAGTTCGCCCGACGAGGTTCCAGCCACCGGGCGAAATCATCGGGTATATCGCCGTCTGGCGGTCGGCGATGCCGACACTGCCGGCGGCGATGCGTTTGCGCGGGGTGCTCAGGCGCGGTGTCGCCAGGGCTTCCTCGACCAGCCCCATGAAGGCGAAGCCGGGTGCGAAGCCGAGTGCGAACACCTGATATTCGTGAGCGGCATGCCGGCGGATCACCTCGGCCTCGTCCAGCCCGCTACGCTGCGCCAGCAGCCGCAGCTCCGGGCCGACGCTGGGGTGGTACCAGGTCGGCAGCTCATGGCAGCGACCGATGCCGGTGCGCTGTGGCTGCAGTTCGGTGAAGGCCCGCTCGATGAGCAGGCGCGCCTGGTCCGGGTCGAGACGGCCGAGATCGTAGTGCAGGAACAAGGTGGTGTAGGACGGCACCAGATCGACCAGCGCGGCACCGAACTCCTCACGCAGGCGCTGGCAGGCGGCCAGCATCCAGGCCATGTTGCTTTCCTCGATCTGCTCGAAAAGCCGCAGGATCAGGCTGTCGATACCGGCCACCTCGATGATCGGCGCGGGCAAGCGCAACGTCATTCGGTGTCCCTGCGGCAGAGGGCTTCGCGGATGCGCCTGACTGCAGCAACCGAGCTGGCGTTGTCGCCGTGCACGCAGAGCGTCTGCGCCTGCAGGTGCACCGCGCTGCCGTCGATTGCCCTCAGTGGCTCGCCCTGGGCCAGAGTCAATGCCTGCCGGACGATGGTCTCGGCGTCGTGGTGCACGGCGCCGGGGATCGCCCGCGAAACCAGGAATCCATCGGCGTCATAGGCACGGTCGGCAAAGGCCTCGAACCACAGCTGAATGCCGATTTCGTCGCCGATGGCCTGCGCCTGGCTCTGGTCGCGAGTAGCCATCAGCACCAGCGGCAGATTCGCGTCGTACATCGCTACGGCGCGCAGCACGGCACGCAGGATTTCCGGCTTGCGCATCATGTCCTGGTACAGCGCGCCGTGTGGCTTGACGTAGCTGACGCGGCTGCCGTAAGCGCGGCAGATGCCATCGAGCGCGCCGATCTGGTAGAGCAGCATGTCCTCGACTTCGCGTGGCGTGCAGGCCATTGAGCGGCGGCCGAAGCCCACCAGGTCGGGATACGCCGGGTGGGCGCCTATGCGTACGCCGTTTTCCACTGCCAGCGCCACCGTAGTGCGCATGGTGCCGGGGTCGGAGGCATGAAAGCCGCAGGCAATGTTGGCGCAATCGATGAAGGGCATGACTTCGGCGTCCAGGCCCATGGTCCAGGCACCGAAGCTTTCGCCGATGTCGCAATTCAACAGCAGGCTGCTCACGTTTGAATTCCTCGCCATGTCGGTATCGGGATGGCTGGCCCCAGGGCCGCCGGTTGCCCATTCTTCGAGGGAGGCGATCCTGCGTCCAACTAATTAATGCATCAGCCGACGATAAGAAAAATCGATTCGGCGAGGCAGCGGCGCGCGCAGGCGAACGCTCCGGCCTGCGCCCGGGTGTGTAGCCTCGGTACATTGTTCCGTGGAAGTTACAGGCGCACCGATAGACTCCACGCGGTCGAGGCTGGCGTGAGGCCTGGTCGATTTGGTGATGCAGCCGGCCCGGTAAGCGCCGCTCATCGCCAGCGGCGTTTCATGTCCCCATTCCGCAGGCCGTCGAGCGCCCGTTGCGCCACAGGGCCCGAGCGCACGGTAGCCGGCAGGTCAAGGCAGGTTCCACCGGGGCTTCTGCGCGTGCAGACGTTCGGGGGCTGATGGACGACCTACCGAGGGATCACACCAGGCGGGCTACCTCCTCAGGCTATGCGGAAGCGCTGGGTACTCTGGTCGAGCGCCGAGACCTGCGCCGAAAGGCTGGTGGCGTGCTGCTCCAGCGTCTGGCGGAGGTCCTTGGTTTCTCCCGTGTGGCGGTGAATGTCTTCCATCTTCGCGGCGATCTCCTCGGTGGTGCTGGAGATTTCCTCGATGGCCACGGCGACCTGGTTCATCTGCGCCGAAAGCTGGTCGACGTTCAACGTGATGGCACCCATGGCGTCGGCGGCCTGGCCGGCCTGGCGCTCGCCCTCGGCGGAAACCGACAGCCCGCTGACCATCAGCTCGTCCATGCTCTGCGTCTGTTCCCTGAGGTCGCCAATGATGCGGCCGATGTCGGTGGTCGCGGCCACGGTCTTCTGCGCCAGCGAGCGCACCTCGTCGGCGACCACCGAGAAACCGCGCCCGGCATCTCCGGCGCGCGCGGCCTCGATCGCGGCGTTCAGCGCGAGCAGGTTGGTCTGGTCGGCCAGCGCGTTGATCACGTCGAGGATGCCGCTGACCTGGGTGCTGGAGTGAATCAGCTGGTTGACCTGCCGGTGAGTGTCCTGAATCAGCTGCGACAGCCGGCGCATGCTTTCGACGCTGGTGACGATAACCGTGGCGCCGAGTTGCGCCGATTCGTTGGCCTTGAGCGTGGCGTCGTTGACGTCGGAGGCGCGGCGGGCCATCTCGCCCACCGTGACGGAAATCTGCTGCGACGCCGACGCCGCCTGTTCGGTCTGCGCTTCCACCTGCAGGCTGTTCTCCTCGAGCTGCTGCATGGCGGTGTTCAGGTGGCGCTGCAACTGGCCGAGTTGGCGATTGCCATCGACCACCTGACCGATCAGCCCGGCGATGCCGCGGGTCATGCGATTGGCACCCTCACCGAGCCGGTTGAACTCGTCCTTCGGGTTGTCGCCGATGTCGAGGGTGGCGGTCAGATCGCCCGCGGCCACGCGCGCGAGCTGCTGGATGACGCGGTCAAGCTGCGTCAACAGCGTGCGCGAGGCCTGCGTGAGGGAGACCAGAAGCAACAGGGCGATCGCGCAAAAGGCTATGCCAAGTACCCAATAGGAAAGCTGCCTGGCATTGCTCGCCTGCGCTTCGGCCTTGGCAAGCAGGCCGTCGCGCAGGGCGATGCGCTGCTGGTCGACCTGATCCTCGATCTGCTCGTCCTGGCTGGCCAGCGCCTTCTGGCTGGCGGCGATCTGGCTGATCAGGGCCTCGAGCTTGTCGAAGGACTTGGCGAAGGCATCGGCACCTTCGCCGATCTTGCTGTCCTTCCAGTCCAGCTCGATCAGCTGCTTGTCGAGCTTGGCGAGGGCGATGCGGGTCTGCTCGGCGTAGCGCGGATCGAATTCGGTGAGGTAGCTGCGCTGGCTCGTCAGGGCGTCCGCGATGAAGGGCTGGATCAGCGTGATGCTGATTGCGGCCAGCGGTTGGGCCGCCTCCAGGGCCGTCTTGCGCAATCCCTCGCTATCGCTCAGGCCAAGCTGCCGGCGTTGCTCGAGCCAGCGCTCCTGGGTGGTGAGGTTTTCGTCGAGCGATGCCTGCAGCCGCTCGGCGCGCTGCAGGATGTCAGGGTCGTTCAGCGGCGTCGCCTGGGTGACCAGTTGCGCGTTGAGGGCGCGAACGTCTTCCAGTTGCTTACGCACGCGTGCCTCGCTATTGACGCCGAGCTGGCGGCGTAGCGCTTCGAGTTTCAGCCAGTTGTTGAGCAGATTGGTCGCCGCGCTGGCATAGCTGGTAGCCAGCTGCCGAGCCTGAAGCGTTTGCGCCAGGCGCTGGTTGGTCCACAGCGACGAGGCAGCCATCAGCGTCAGGCCGACGAGAATGGTGATGAGGAGTAGGCGAAATTTCTGTTTCCACGACAGCCGAAACGACATAGAAGGCCTCGGGTAGGTTGTATTGAGAGGAAATCACTCCACAGGACATCGACCGCAAATCGGCAGACTTAAAGAAAAAGTCTGCCGACCCCTCGAAAAGTGGCCGGCATCGCCGGCCTGCGGGCTTACTACCAGAGCGGCAGGGTGTAGCTGAGGATGAGGCGGTTCTCGTCCAGGTCGTTGCCGAAGTTCGAGCGCACGCTCGCATTGCGCCACTTGACGCCGAAGTTCTTCAGCGGACCGCTCTGGAACAGGTAGGCGATGTCCATGTTGCGCTCCCATTCCTTGCCGTCGTGGGCGCCGTTGACCTCGACGTTGTCACCTGACACGTAGCGCGTCATGAAAGTCAGTCCGGGAATCCCGATGGCGGCAAAGTTGTAGTCGTAGCGAACCTGCCAGGAGCGCTCGTCGATGTTGCCGAAGTCGTTGATCTGGATGAAGTTGACCAGGAACGGGTCGCTGCCGGCGATGTACGGGAACGGGTCGCTGCCGCTCATCTTCTGGTAGGCCGCGCCGAACGAATGGCCACCCAGGGCATAGGTGAACATGGCGCCGAACGCCTTGTTGTCGATATCGCGGAAGCTGCCGTCCTCCTGGCTCCTGGCATAGCGCAGGTCGGTCTTGATCGACTGGTTTTCGCCCAGCGGATGCAGGTACACCAGGGTGCCGTAGGCCTGTTTGTAGATGTCCTCGAGGTTGCCGTAGTGCAGCCCCGTGGTGAGCTCGGGAGTGAGCTTGTAGTCGCCGCCGCCAAAGACGAAGGAGTCGCTGTTGCCGCCGATCCGGTTGGCGCTCATCTCGGTGTAGTCGCTCGAGCTGTTGGCTTTGATGCGGTTGATCTTGCCACCCTGCAACGTCAGGTTGTCGATTTCCTGGCTGTTCGCCAGCACGCCCTGGAAGGTCTGCGGCAGCAGGCGCGTGTCGTTGTTCGACACGATCGGGCTGCGGAAGGCAAGGGCGCCCACCTTCAGGGTGCTTTTCGACACCTTGAGCTTTCCGGTCAGCGCCAGCTTTGAGTATTCGTCCTGCGAGCCGCCGGAGAGGTCGGCAGGCAGCAAGCCGGTTCCGGCGGTGCCATCGCCGGAGTCGAGCTTGTAGCCGAGCATACCCAGGGCATCGATGCCGAAGCCGACCGTTCCTTCGGTATAGCCGGACTCCATGCGCAGGAGGAAACCCTGTGCCCATTCCTCGGCCTTGTCACGGGCGCCCTCCTGACGGAAGTCGCGGTTGAAGTAGAAATTGCGCAGTTCGAGGCCGGCCTTGCTGTCGGCGATGAAGTCGGCGTTGGCGGCACCCGGAAGTGCGAGTAGCAGGGCTACCATGCGGTATTTCGCGGTCATGCGATGTGTCTCCTTGGAAGTGCGCGCAGCATCTCTGAGCTGCCTGGCAGGGCGCGATCGTGTGATTTTTGTCATGGGCTCCTGTACCGCCGGCGCATTCTTGGAAACAGCGGGAAAGCGCGTCCAGCTAGAAAAAACACGCGCAGGCGATAAGAAAATCCGATGCGCCGAAATGCCTTCCGCCGGCTTTCGCGGCATGCAACCTGCAGTCGCAAGGCAACCGGGGCGCTCGCCGCGGCCTTCCGAAATCGAGCTGCAGGGTGGTTGAACGGTATGAATCTGAGATTTCTCGAGACCTTCGTCTGGGTCGCCCGGCTGAAGAGCTTTCGCCTCACGGCGGAGAAGCTGTTCAGCACCCAGGCCTCGATATCCAGCCGTATCGCGGCGCTCGAAGACGAGCTTGGCGCGCGGCTTTTCCTGCGCGACTCGAAGGGCGTTTCACTGACTCCCGAAGGTCAGCGGGTGCTCGAATACGCCGAGCAGATGATCGACACCATGCAGGCGCTCAAGCAGTCGATCAGCGACGCCAGCAACGTCCGTGGCTGCGTGCGCATCGGCGCGATGGATACCGTCATTCACACCTGGCTGAGTCCTTTCGTATCGCGGCTGATGGAGCGTTACCCGGCGGTGGAGGTGGAGCTGACCGCGGACACCGCGCGCAACCTGATCGAGCAGTTGCAGAAGGGCTATCTGGACGTGATCTTCCAGACCGATGAGGTCTGCGCCGACAGCGTGCGCAACCGCGAGATGGCCCGCTATCCGGTGCGGTGGGTGGTGCCGGCCGGTTCGATCTACGACCGTCCCTATGCGTCGCTGGAGGAGATGACCCGCGAGCGCATCATCACCTTCTCGAAGAACTCACGGCCGCATCAGGACATTCTCAACATGCTGCATGCCGGCAACATCGGCTCGCCGCGAATCAGTTGCGTGAACTCGCTGGCGGCGATGACGCGCCTGGTCGGCGACGGCTTCGGCATCGGCGCGCTTCCGGCCCCGCTGGTGCGCACCGAGCTGCAGGCGGGGCAGCTCAAGGTGCTCGACAACGTTCCGCATCCGCCGCAGATGAGCATCGTCGCCACCTGGCGTACGGGCGTCGGGCTGGAGACGGTCGAGCAGGTGGTCGATCTGGCTCAGGACGTACTCGACGACTATGCCCGGCAGATCGGCTCGGGCTTCGTCATCCTTTCCCGGCCCGACCTTTCCAGCGTGCGCATATCGGCCTGAGCCCGACCGATCGGAGGAGGGGCTGCCGGGTGCCGGGAGCCCCTTTTTGTATCTGTTTGGTGCATTTGCCCCGGCTAGTGCCTTGTTTCGCGACATAAGCTTTTTTGATCGTTGCGTGCCGATTTTTCTAGTTGGACAGCCTTGGCGGTTGTACCGAGACTCGAATCACTCCCGTACCGCACCTGTTCATCCCAGCCCCCTTATTAACGGAGATACTCATGAAGGCATTTCCTTCACGCTTCGGTCTTGCCGCCCTGGCTTGCGTGCTCGGCCTCGCTTCTTTCGCCGGCCAGGCCGCCGATCGCTGGAACATGACCGTCGAGCAACCCGACGGCAACCACATCACGGAGGTCGCCAGGGACTTCGCCAAGAATGTGGAGTCCGCCACCGCCGGCGATCTGCAGATTCGCCTGCACAGCAACTCGATACTGTTCAAGCGACCTGAAGTGAAGCGCGCCGTGCAAACCGGCCAGGTCCAGCTGGGCGACGTCCTGATGTCGGTGCTCGGCAACGAAGACCCCATCTTCGAGGTCGACAGCGTCCCGTTCCTGGCCCGCAGCTTTCCCGAAGCGCACAAGCTGTGGGACGTCAGCCGCCCGGCCATCGAGGCGCGCCTGCAGAAACAGGGCATCAGGTTGCTCTATGCCACGCCGTGGCCGCCGCAAAGCATCTTCACCCAGGCGCCGATCACCTCCATGGCCGACTTCAATGGCATGAAATTCCGCGCCTACAATCCGGCGACCGCACGCATGGCCGAACTGATGGGTGCGGTGCCGACCACCATCAATACCGGCGAGGTGCCGCAGGCCTTCAGCACCGGGATGATCACCGGCATGCTCACCTCGCCCGCGACCGGGGTGGACACCCAGGCCTGGGACTTCTCCAAGTACTACTACGACGTGCGCGCCTTCATTCCGAAGAACTTCGTGATCGTCAATGCGCGGGCTTTCGCCAAGCTCCCGGAAGCCTCGCAGAAGGCCGTACTGGAGGCCGCCGCCAAGGCCGAACAGCAAGGCTGGGCGCTCGCCGAGCAACGTACCGGTGAGCTGGTGAAGACCCTGGCCGAGCATGGCATGCAGGTGTCGACCCAGGCGCCCGGCGACCTCGACGCGGGCTTCGCGGCAATCGGCAAAACCATGGTTGGCGAGTGGCTCGACAAGGCCGGCGACGACGGCAAGGCCATCGTCGACGCCTTCGCCAAACCCTGAGTGACGGGGCGCGCGCAGTCGCGCCCTTTCCGGTTGTCACGGTCGAGGAGCTTACTTCGATGACTCGCTTGAAACCGCTCTACCAGGCATCTGGAATTCTGTCTGGCGTCTTCATGGTGCTGATCTGCGCGCTGGTGCTGGCGCAGATCATCGCGCGCCTGTGCGGCACCCTGGTGCCATCCTCCGACGAGTTCGCTGGTTACGCGATGGCGGCCTCGGGATTTCTCGGCCTGCCTTACGCGCTCCATCGTGGCTCGCATATTCGCGTCGAGCTTCTGCTCAAGGCGTTTGCGCCGCCCGTTCGGCGTGTGCTCGAGGCGCTGAGCACTGCCCTCGGCCTGCTGGTCTGCGGCTATCTCGCCTGGTACTGCGGACAGTTCACCCTGGAAAGCTATCAGTTCGGCGAGGTGTCCTCGGGGATGCTGCCGATCCCGATGTGGATTCCGCAGTGCGCCATGGCACTGGGCACGCTGATCTTGGCCATCGCCATGCTCGACCGGCTGATCTGCGCCCTGCGCGGACGTCCCTTCGAAGAGGCCGGCGACACCGTGATGAGCGAGTAGGCCGGCGGCTGCACTCCTTTGTCTGTCTGGCGACCCGGGTCGCCCCGCACTTTCAGCGAGACCTTTCGTGGACTACACAACCGTTGCAATCACGCTGCTGGTGGCGTTCTTCCTGCTACTCGGCGGCGGTGTCTGGGTGGCACTGGCGCTGATCGGCGTCGGCGTCATCGGCATGGAGCAGTTCGGCGGCGCGCCGGCCGGCTCGATCCTCGCGTCGACCAGCTGGACATCGAGTTCCAGCTGGACGCTCACGGCGTTGCCGTTGTTCATCTGGATGGGTGAAATCCTCTATCGCACCAAGCTGTCCGAGGACATGTTCCATGGCCTCGCGCCCCTGGTCCGCTGGCTGCCCGGGCGCTTGTTGCACGTCAACGTCCTGGGCTGCGGCGTCTTCGCCGCGGTATCCGGCTCGTCGGCCGCCACCGCCGCCACCATCGGCCGTATCTCGCTGCCGGAGCTGAAGGCGCGGGGCTACCCGGAGGCGATCTCGATGGGGTCGCTGGCCGGCGCCGGGACGCTTGGCCTGTTGATTCCGCCGTCGATCATGATGATCGTCTACGGGGTCGCTGCGCAGGTATCGATCTCGCGGCTGTTCATCGCCGGAATCCTGCCGGGGTTGCTGCTGCTGCTGATCTTTTCCGGCTATCTGGTGATCTGGTCGCTGGTCCACCGTGACCGGCTGCCGCCTGCCGAGGCGCCTCTGACGCTGGCCCAAAAACTCTCCCGGGCGCGGCTGCTGATGCCCGTGGTGGGCCTGATCGTCGCGGTGATCGGGTCGATCTACAGTGGCCTGGCGACCGCCACGGAGGCGGCCGCCGTGGGCGTCGCCGGTTCGCTGTTGATAGCCGCCTGCTCCGGTTCGCTGAGCGCCAAGACCTTTTCCGCCAGCCTGATGGGGGCGGTCTGCACCTCGTGCATGATCTTCTTCATCCTGCTCGGCGCCGCCTACCTGACATCGGCGATGAGCTTCATCGGGCTGCCGTCGGCGCTGGCCGACTGGATCATCGCCAGGCAATTGCCGCCGTATGCGCTGCTGCTGGCGCTGACGCTGTTCTTCATCGTGCTCGGCTGCTTCCTCGACGGCATATCGATCATCCTGCTGACCACGGCGGTGGTGCTGCCGGCAGTGGGCGCCGCGGGCATCGACCTGATGTGGTTCGGCATCTTCGTCATCCTGGTCGTGGAAATGGCACAGGTCACCCCGCCGGTGGGTTTCAACCTGTTCGTGCTGCAGAACCTGACGGGCAAGGACCTCTGGACCACGGCCAGGGTGACTTTCCCATTCTTCCTGCTGATCGTTCTGGCGGCCGTCCTGATTACCCTGTTCCCGCAGATCGTGCTGCTCCTGCCGCAGGCGATGAAGGGCTGAAGCCGTGATCGTGGGAGAATCGCGGGGCCAGGCCAACGCGGATCGACCCGCGATGGCAATTCCATCCGTTGCGAATGGGCTCTGCTGAACGAATATGTCGCGGCGTGGAAAGCACGCTGGCGTCGGCGCGTTCTATGGTTCTCAGGAATGACCGGCGGGTTCTGCCAACTCCCGGTCGTCGCCCGGTGCCGCTTTCGTTCCGGCATGCCGCCCGCGATGGGGCATGCCGCGAAACCGAAACGTATCCCGGGTAAAGCTGAACCACCGATAAAACCGCAAGTCTTCTCCCTTTAGCGGCCTGCCTGGCCGCCACAATAAGTCCAGTGGAGCAAAAACATGGCGTTCTTCAGCGCAGCCAGCAAGGCCGACTTCCAGCACCAACTGCAAGCGGCGTTGGCGCAGCACATCGACGAAAAAGCGTTGCCACAAGTGGCGCTGTTCGCCGAGCAGTTCTTCGGCATCATCGCCCTCGACGAGCTGGTCCAGCGCCGGCTGTCCGACCTGGTCGGCTGCACGCTCTCTTCCTGGCGGCTGCTGCAGAACTTCGAGCGCAGCGCGCCGCAGGTGCGGGTGTTCAATCCGGACTACGAGAAGCACGGCTGGCAATCCACCCACACCGCGGTGGAAGTGCTGCATGCGGACATCCCGTTCCTCGTCGACTCGGTGCGCATCGAGCTGAACCGCCGCGGCCACAGCATCCACACCCTGCAGAACAGTGTGCTCAGCGTGCGCCGCGATGCCGCCGGCGAGCTGCTGGAAATCCTGCCCAAGGGCGTCAGCGCCGAAGATGCCCGCCAGGAGTCGCTGATGTTCCTGGAGATCGACCGCTGCGCCGGCGCCGGCGAGCTGCGCGCCCTGGAGCGGGCGCTGCTGGAGGTGCTCGAAGAAGTGCGCCTGGCGGTCGCCGACTTCGAGCCGATGAAGGCCAAGGCCGCCGAGCTGCTGGCCGGGCTGGAGGCGGGCGGGGCGCCGCTGAACGGCGAGGACCTGGCCGAAATCAAGGTGTTCCTCGGCTGGCTGCTGGACAACCATTTCACCTTCCTCGGCTACGAGGAGTTCAAGGTCGTCGACGAGGCCGACGGTGGGCGCATGGTCTACGACGAGGCATCGCTGCTGGGCCTGTCGCGGCGCCTGCGGGCGGGCCTGAAGGACGAGGAACTGCACATCGAGCCCGAGGCGGTGCGCTTCCTGCGCGAGCCCGCGTTGCTGTCCTTCGCCAAGGCCGCGGTGCCGAGTCGCGTGCACCGTCCGGCCTACCCGGACTTCGTCTCGATCCGCCAGCTCGACGCCGACGGCCGGGTGCTCAGCGAATGCCGTTTCATGGGCCTCTACACCTCCGCGGTGTACAGCGAGAGCGTGCGGCAGATTCCCTTCATCCGTCGCAAGGTCGCTGAAGTGGAGCGCCGCGCCGGCTTCGAGAACAGCGCGCACCTGGGCAAGGAACTGGCCCAGGTGCTGGAAGTGCTGCCGCGCGACGACCTGTTCCAGACGCCGGTGGACGAGCTGTTCAACACCGCCATCGCCATCGTGCAGATCCAGGAGCGCAACAAGCTGCGCCTGTTCCTGCGCAAGGACCCCTACGGCCGTTTCGCCTATTGCCTGGCCTACGTGCCGCGCGACATCTACTCCACCGAAACCCGGGTGAAGATCCAGCAGATCCTGATGGAACGTCTGCAGGCCAGCGACTGCGAGTTCTGGACCTACTTCTCCGAATCGGTGCTGGCGCGCGTGCAGTACATCCTGCGCGTCGACCCGAAGAACAAGCAGCCCGTCGATACCCAGCTGCTCGAGCGTGAAATCGTCCAGGCCTGCCGCACCTGGCAGGACGAATACGCCAGCCTGGTGGTGGAAAGCCTTGGCGAGGCGCAGGGCACCACGGTGCTGGCGGACTTCCCGAAAGGCTTCCCGGCCGGCTATCGCGAGCGCTTCGCCGCGCATTCCGCGGTGGTCGACATGCAGCACCTGCTGAGCCTGTCCGAGCAGCGCCCGCTGGTGATGAGTTTCTACCAGCCGCTCAGCCAGGGCGACCAGCTGCTGCACTGCAAGCTCTATCACGCCGACACGCCGCTGCCGCTGTCCGACGTGCTGCCGATCCTGGAAAACCTCGGCTTGCGCGTGCTCGGCGAATTCCCCTTCCGCCTGCGCCGGCAGAACGGCCGCGAGTTCTGGATTCACGATTTCGCCTTCACCTACTCCGAGGGGTTGAACGTCGACATCCAGCAGCTCAACGAGACGCTGCAGGACGCCTTCGTCCACATCGTCCAGGGCGACGCCGAGAACGACGGCTTCAACCGCCTGGTGCTGACCGCCGGCCTGGCCTGGCGCGACGTCGCGCTGCTGCGTGCCTACGCGCGCTACCTCAAGCAGATCCGCCTGGGCTTCGACCTCGGCTACATCGCCAGCGCGCTGCTCAACCACACCGACATCGCCCGCGAACTGGTGCGGCTGTTCAAGATGCGTTTCTACCTCTCGCGCAAGCTGGCCGCCGACGACCTCGAGGACAAGCAGCAGCGCCTGGAGCAGGCGATCCTGGCCGCGCTGGACAACGTCGCGGTGCTCAACGAGGACCGCATCCTGCGGCGCTACCTGGACCTCATCAAGGCGACCCTGCGCACCAACTTCTACCAGACCGACGCGGCCGGGCAGAGCAAGTCCTACTTCAGCTTCAAGTTCGACCCCAAGGCGATTCCCGAACTGCCGCGGCCGGTGCCGAAGTTCGAGATCTTCGTCTACTCGCCGCGCATCGAAGGCGTGCACCTGCGCTTCGGCAACGTCGCCCGCGGCGGCCTGCGCTGGTCCGACCGCGAGGAGGATTACCGCACCGAGGTGCTCGGCCTGGTCAAGGCGCAGCAGGTGAAGAACGCGGTGATCGTGCCGGTCGGCGCCAAGGGCGGCTTCATCCCGCGGCGCCTGCCGGTCGGCGGCAGCCGCGACGATATCCAGGCCGAGGCCATCGCCTGCTACCGCATCTTCATCTCCGGGCTGCTCGACATCACCGACAACCTCAAGGACGGCGCGGTGCTGCCGCCGGCCAACGTGGTGCGCTTCGACGATGACGATCCCTACCTGGTGGTGGCCGCGGACAAGGGCACCGCGACCTTCTCCGACATCGCCAACGGCATCGCCATCGACTACGGCTTCTGGCTTGGCGATGCCTTCGCCTCGGGCGGCTCGGCTGGCTACGACCACAAGAAGATGGGCATCACCGCCAAGGGCGCGTGGGTCTCGGTGCAGCGCCATTTCCGCGAGCGCGGCATCGACGTGCAGCAGGACAGCATCAGCGTGATCGGCATCGGCGACATGGCCGGCGACGTGTTCGGCAACGGCCTGCTGCTCTCGGACAAGCTGCAGATGGTCGCCGCCTTCAACCACCTGCATATCTTCATCGACCCGAACCCCGACGCGGCCAGCAGCTTCGCCGAACGCCAGCGGCTGTTCGACCTGCCGCGCTCGTCGTGGACCGACTACGACGCGCGCCTGATCTCCGCCGGCGGCGGCATCTTCCCGCGCAGCGCGAAGAGCATCGCCATCAGCCCGGAAATGCAGCAGCGCTTCGACATCAAGGCCACCAAGCTGACCCCGACCGAACTGATCCACGCACTGCTCAAGGCGCCGGTGGACCTGATCTGGAACGGCGGCATCGGCACCTACGTGAAAGCCAGCAGCGAGAGCCACGCCGACATCGGCGACAAGGCCAACGATGCGCTGCGGGTCAACGGCAACGAACTGCGCGCCAAGGTGGTGGGCGAGGGTGGCAACCTCGGCATGAGCCAGCTGGGGCGCATCGAGTTCGGCCTCAACGGCGGCGCCAGCAACACCGACTTCATCGACAACGCCGGCGGCGTGGACTGCTCGGACCACGAGGTCAACATCAAGATCCTGCTCAACGAGAGCGTCGCCGCCGGCGACATGACCGGCAAGCAGCGCAACGCCCTGCTGATGGAGATGACCGATGCGGTCGGCAACCTGGTGCTGGGCAATAACTACAAGCAGACCCAGGCGCTGTCGCTGGCGCAACGCCGCGCGCGCGAGCGTGTCGCCGAATACCGGAGGCTGATCGGCGACCTGGAAAGCCGAGGCAAGCTGGACCGCGCGCTGGAATTCCTGCCCTCCGACGAGCAGCTCGCCGAGCGCATCAGCAGTGGCCAGGGCCTGACCCGGCCGGAACTCTCGGTGCTGATCTCCTACAGCAAGATCGACCTCAAGGAAGCGCTGCTGGAATCTCCGGTGCCGGATGACGACTACCTGATCCGCGACATGGAGACCGCGTTCCCGCAACTGCTCGGCGAGCGCTTTGGCGAGGCCATGCGCCGCCATCGGTTGAAGCGCGAGATCGTCAGCACGCAGATCGCCAACGACCTGGTCAACCACATGGGCATCACCTTCGCCCACCGGCTCAAGGTCTCCACCGGGATGACCGCGGCGAACGTCGCCGCCGCCTACGTGATCGTGCGCGACGTGTTCCATCTGCCGCACTGGTTCCGCCAGATCGAGGCGCTGGATCACCAGGTGCCGGCCGAGGTGCAGCTGAACCTGATGGAAGAGCTGATGCGCCTCGGCCGCCGCGCCACCCGCTGGTTCCTGCGCAGCCGGCGCAACGAGCTGGACGCCGCGCGCGACGTGGCGCACTTCGGTCCGCGCATCGCCGCGCTGGGGCTGAAGCTCGACGAACTGCTGGAAGGCCCGACGCGCGAGCTGTGGCAGGGTCGCTACCAGGGCTACGTGGAGGCCGGCGTGCCGGAACTGTTGGCGCGAATGGTGGCAGGCACCAGCCACATCTACACGCTGCTGCCGATCGTCGAGGCCGCCGACGTGACCGGCCAGGACGCAGCGCTGGTGGCGAAGGCCTACTTCGCCGTGGGCAGCGCACTGGACCTGACCTGGTACCTGGCGCAGATCACCGGGCTGCCGGTGGAAAACAACTGGCAGGCACTGGCCCGCGAAGCCTTCCGCGACGACCTCGACTGGCAGCAGCGCGCGATCACCGTGTCGGTGCTGCAGGGCGAGGGCGGTGCGGACATCGATGCGCGGGTGGCCGCCTGGGTCGAACGCAACCTGCCGCTGGTGGAGCGCTGGCAGGCGATGCTCGCCGAGCTGCGCGCCGCCAGCGGCACCGACTACGCGATGTACGCCGTGGCCAGCCGTGAACTGATGGACCTGGCCCACAGCGGCAGCCAGGCGGGCTGCATGCCGTAACGCCTGCATACGCGAGTTGCACCCGCCCTGCGTTTTCGTAGGGTGGGTTAGCCGCCACGCGCAGGCAGAGGCATTCGCGAGATGGGTGCGGCGGCGTAACCCACCGGGCGGAGGTTGGCCGGGACACCGCTTGGTGGTTTACGCGGCTGTGTGGTTCGGAGCGGGCAGGTGGATCGAGCGAGGCCGCTAACCCAGCCTAAGGTTCGGGGCCGCTCTGCCGCTGTCGAATTCACGCGCCGCTTTTCGTAGGGCGGGTGCAACCCGCTAACCGATGAGTCAGCGCGCCACAAAGCCTTTCAGAAGCGCCTGGTGGAAACGCTCGGGCGCCTGGATCTGCGGGGAATGGCCCAGGTCGGGGAAGGTCACCAGCACCGCGCCGGGAATCCGCGCGGCGGCTTCCTTGGCCAGTTTCGGGTAATTGCCGAGCTGGCTGCGCAACGCCTCGGGGGCCGCGTCCTTGCCGATCGCGGTGGTGTCCTTTTCGCCGATGATCAGCAGGGTCGGCACCTCGATCCGCTCAAGTTCGTAGTACACCGGCTGGGTCTGGATCATGTCGTAAGTGAGCGCCGAGCTCCAGGCGACGGCTTCGCGCCCCGGTCCGTTGAACATCCCCGCCTGCATCTGCACCCAGTTGTCCCATTCCTGCTGCCATTGCCCGGCGTAGTAGGTGCTCCGCTGGTAGCTGCGGATGCTCTCGGCGGTGGTGTTCAGCTCGCGGGCATACCACTCGTCCACGCGGCGATAGGGCACGCCCTTGGCTTTCCAGTCCTCCAGGCCGATGGGATCGACCAGCACCAGTTGCTCCAGCTGCTGCGGGTACATCAGGGCGTAGCGGGTGGCGAGCATGCCGCCCATGGAGTGGCCGAGCAGGCTGAAGCGCTCGATGCCCAGGCTTTGCAGCAGTGCGTGGGTGTTGCTCGCCAGTTGCTGGAAGCTGTACTGGTAGTGCTCGGGCTTGCTCGACTTGCAGAAGCCGATCTGGTCCGGCACCACCACCCGGTAACCGGCGCCGGTGAGCGCCCTGATCGTGCCTTCCCAGGTCGCGGCACAGAAATTCTTGCCATGCAGCAGCACCAGCACGCCGCCGTTCGGGCGTTCGGGCAGCACGTCCATGTAGGCCATCTGGCGTTTACCGCCCTGGGATTCGAACTCGAAATGCTGCACCGGGTAGGGATAGTCGAAGCCTTCGAGCTGGGCGCCGTAACTCGGCGTTTCCGCCCTAACGGTGGCGGCGGCGCACAGCACGAGCGCGGGTAACCAGCGTCTGTACATGATGTCGTTCCTTATCCGAAGTGAGCGTTACGCCTGTTTGTGAACCTGCGGCGGCGCTTCGGTTCGAGCGATGGCGCTTCGGCCAGACAGGACGCCCTTGGCAGGCCAGCAGCGCCGACGAAAGGTTATCTATCTCAACCTGTACAGGAATTCGATAAACGGGAATTCGTGTAGGATTTTCCTCTGTGTCACTCTATGCCGGTATATTTATCAGGCGGTTGCAGCGTGATGCAGCACGCATCGATCATCCCGGCCGTAGGCGAATCGACCCGTTCGAGTCCCGTTCCGGCTCCGTGAGAGGAACGCCCTTGTCCCCCAGTGAACGTGCAGCCGCGCTGGCCAGCGCCAGCGAAGTCTGTGCCCGAGAACCCATCCACATCCCCGGCAGCATTCAGCCGCATGGATTCCTGCCGGTGTTCGAGGCGTCCGACCTCAAGGTCATTCAGGCCAGCGAAAACGTTGCCGACCTGCTCGGCGTCGAAGTCGCAGGCGTGCTCGGCCGTCACTTCGACGAGTTGCTCGAAGACGCCGAACGGCTGCGCGGCAAGCTCGATTCGCTGGCCAGCGAGGACCGCAATCCGTTTCACCTCGCCGACGTGACGTTCCGGGTCGGCGATCCGGGCTCGGCGTTCGCCCTGATGGTGCATCGCCACGACGGCGTGCTGATCACCGAGTTCGAGGCCGTGGACAATGGCACCGCTGCCTACCCAGACCTCTATCCGTTGGTGCGCACCTTCGTCACGCGTCTGCAGGAAACGCCCACCGTCGAGTTGCTTTGCCAACTGGCGGTGACCGAAGTCAAACGCATGACTGGATTCGGCCGGGTCAACGCCTACCGCTTCGATGCCCTCGGCAACGGTGTGGTGATAGCCGAAGACGCCGATCCGGATTACCCGCGTTACCTCGGCCTGCATTTCCCGGCCTCGGACATTCCGCAGCAGGCGCGCGCGCTCTACCGCGCCAACCGCATCCGTGTTATCGGCGATGCCGACTATCGACCGTCGCCGATCCTGCCGCCGCTCAACCCCGTCAGTGGCCAGCCGCTGGACCTGAGTTACGCGGCGCTGCGCAGCGTTTCGCCGGTGCACGTGCAATACATGAAGAACATGGGCACCCGCGCCTCGATGTCGATATCCATCGTCGTCGACGGCGCGCTCTGGGGACTGATTTCCTGCCACGACGCCGCGCCGCAGCGAGTGGGTTTCCAGACCCGTACCGCCTGCGAGATGCTCGGCCGCATCCTGTCGCTGCAGATCGAAGCCAAGGAAACCCACGCCAACGCCGACAGGCGGCTCAAGCTGCGCGAGCACATCGTGCAGATGCTCTCGCTGATGGCCGATCGCGAACGTGGCAGCGTCGCCGAGGGACTGCTGGCGGCACCGGACTTGCTTCTTGGTTTCGCCCGCGCCAGCGGTGCGGCCATCGTCCTCGCCAACCGCTGCGAGCTGATCGGCGAGACGCCGCCGCGCGAAGCCGTGGAGGCGCTGGTGCGCTGGCTGGCCGAGAGGGAGGTCGGCGAGGAATTCCACACCCATAACGTCGGGCGCGACATCGCCGAACTGACTGAGCTGAGCCGGTACGCCGGCGGGCTGCTGGCGGTGTCGCTCTCCGAGCTGCACTCGCATTACCTGATCTGGTTCCGCCCGGAGCTGGTGCGCACGGTCAACTGGGCTGGAAAGCCTGAGAAACACCTTGGGCAAGGCGGCGCGCTGAACCCGCGGCACAGCTTCGAAAGCTGGCAGGAAACCGTTTTCGGCCAGTCGGCCGGCTGGGACCAGCTGGAAGTCGACAGCGCGCTGGAGTTGCGCAATGCGGTGCTTGGCATCGTCCTGCGCAAGGCCGAAGAGCTGGCCCAGCTGGCCGGCGAGTTGAAGAAGTCCAACCGCGAGCTGGAGGCGTTTTCCTACAGCGTTTCCCACGACTTGCGCGCGCCGCTCCGACATATCGCCGGCTACGCCGAGTTGCTGGGCGAGGTCGAGGGCGGGCGCCTGACCGACAGTGGGATGCGCTTCCTTTCCAATATCAGCGATTCGGCGCGTTTCGCCGGTACGCTGGTGGACAACCTGCTGAGCTTTTCCCAGATGGGCCGTGCCGCGCTGCACCTGTCGGACGTCAACCTGCCCGCGCTGGTCGACTCGATCCGCCAGGAGATGCTTCCGGATTACCAGGAGCGCACGGTGGAATGGCACATCCAGCCGCTGCCGATCCTGATCGCCGACGCGGCGTTCATTCACCTGGCGCTGCGCAACCTGCTGTCCAACGCCATCAAGTACAGCCGTACCCGCGACGTCGCGGTGATCGAGGTGGGCGCCGAGGAACACCCCGACGAACATTGGGTCTATGTGCGCGACAATGGTGTCGGCTTCGACATGGAGTACGCCAGCAAACTGTTTGGCGTGTTCCAGCGCATGCACCGGATGGAAGAGTTCGAAGGCACCGGTATCGGTCTGGCCAGCGTGCGCCGCATCATCGAGCGACACGACGGACGGGTCTGGGCGGAAAGCCGGCCGGACCAGGGGGCGACCTTCTATTTCGCGCTGCCCAAACGTATACATGCCCGCGTTTCACGCTGAGAGGTGATTCAAGCAAATGCTCAAACCCATCCTGTTGGTCGAGGATAACCCGCACGATCTCGAGCTGACCCTGGTTGCGCTCGAGCGCAGCCAGCTCGCCAACGAGGTCATCGTGCTGCGTGATGGCGCAGAGGCACTGGATTACCTGTTCCGCCGCGGCGCGCATCGGGACCGTGGTGAAGGCAACCCGGCGGTGCTCCTGCTGGACCTGAAACTTCCCAAGGTGGACGGCCTCGAAGTGCTCGAGGCGGTACGCAACGCCGAATCGCTGCGCAGCATGCCGGTGGTGATGCTGACCTCCTCCCGCGAGGAGCCCGACTTGCAGCGCGCCTATGCGCTGGGGGTGAATGCTTACGTGGTCAAGCCGGTCGAGTTCAAGGATTTCGTCGCCGCGATTTCCGACCTGGGCATCTTCTGGGCGGTGCTCAACGAACCGCCGCCTGGCTCCGCGCGCCTGGCGCGTCGGCGCACGCCCCGTTCCGGTGGCGACGAGCAATGAGCAGGCCGCCGCGCGCAGCGGCGTGTTCAGCTGTCGTTCCGCCGCCTGTGGCCGGCATTTCCGAGGTACCGAAGTTGGCGGTGATCGATGTCCGCTAGACCGTTGAAGATGCTTTTCGTCGAGGACAGCCCGCATGACGCGGAACTGACTCTGGCGACCCTCAAGCGTCATGGCTTCCAGGTCGACTGGACCCTGGTGCACAGCCATCAGGGCGTCGAGCAGGCGCTGCTTGCCGAGAGCTTCGACCTGATCCTTTCCGACTTCCTGCTGCCGGGTTCCTCCGGCATGCAGGCGCTGCAGGTCGCGCGTCGTCTCGCACCGGAAATCCCGTTCCTGTTCCTCTCCGGCATCTTCGGCGAGGAACACGCGGTCGAGATGATGCGCCTGGGCGCCGTCGACTACGTGCTCAAGCAGAACCTCACCTTCCTGCCCAAGGCCATCGAACGGGCGATGGCGGAAGTCTCCGAGCGTCGCGAACGGCGCCGTGCCGAGGACGCGTTGCATGAGGTCGAGCTGCGCGCCGACCTCGCCATCGAAGCGGCTCGCCTCGGCCTGTGGGACTACCGGCCGCAGACCGATACGCTGATCTGGGACGCACGCTGCAAGGCTCTGTATGGCCTGCCCAGCGGCAAGCAGGTGCGCGACATGGCCACCTTTCTCGACGCCTGCGATCCGGCCGATCGCGAGCGCCTGCATGAGCAGGTGACGCGCACGTTGTCGCGCGACAGTGGCGACGAGTTGAGCGTCGAGTACCGCATTCAGGTGGCGGGTTCGGTGCGCTGGCTGTCGATCCGCGGGCGCGCCTCCTTCGAGGACGGTCGCTGCGTGCGCCTGATCGGCGTGCTGCAGGACATCAGCGAACAGAAACAGGTGACCCTGGCGCTGCAGGAGCTGAACCAGACCCTCGGCGAACGCGTCGAGCGACGCACGCGCGAACGCGATCGCACCTGGGACCTGTCACGCGAACTGCTCGCGGTGATGCGCTTCGACCTCACGCCCATCGCCCTCAATCCGGCCTGGCACGAGACCCTGGGCTGGTCGCGGGAGGAGTTCCTGCAGGGGCCGCTGTGGCATCTGCTGCACCCCGACGATGTCGCCAGCACCCGTGCCGAGGCGCAGCGCATCGCCGACGGCTACGTTTCCACGCGCTTCGTCAACCGCCTGCGTCACGCCGACGGCGGCTATCGCTGGATGTCCTGGACGGTGGTGCCGGAGCAGAGCCTGATGTACGCCGCGGTGCGCGACATCACCAGCGAGCGCGAGGCCCTGGACGAGCTGGCCAGCAGCAACCGCCAACTGCTCGAACAGATCGCCGAGCGCGAGCGCGTCGAGGCCGCCCTGCAGCAGATGCAGCGCCTGGAAGCGGTCGGCCAGCTGACCGCGGGCGTAGCCCACGACTTTAACAATCTGCTGACGGTGATCCTCGCCAGCGGCTCCTTCCTGGCCCGCGATCTGCCGGCGACGCCCGAGTTCGACAAGGCGCGCCAGCGCCTGCGGAACATCCGCGAGGCGGGCGAGCGCGGTGCCAAGCTCACCGGGCAACTGCTGGCCTTCTCGCGTCGCCAGCGGCTGACGCCGGAGCCGGTCGACCTCAACGAAACCGTGCGCGGCATGCTCGAGCTGTTGAAGAGCACGCTCGGTGGCAGCGTGCTGATCGAGACCGAGCTGGCCGACGATCTGCGCCTGGCGCTGGTCGATCCGACGCAGCTAGAACTGATCATCCTCAACCTGGCGATCAACGCGCGGGACGCCATGGCGATGGGCGGCACCCTCTGCCTGAGCACCCGGCGCGAACGGGTCGAAACGCCGCCGCTGGGTGCCGAGGACCCGGAGCCGGGCGACTACGTGGTGCTGTCGGTGCGCGACTCGGGCACCGGGATGAGCGACGAGGTGCTGGCCAAGGCCTTCGAGCCATTCTTCACCACCAAGGATGTCGGCAAGGGTTCCGGCCTGGGCCTCGCCCAGGTGTTCGGCTTCGCCAAGCAGTCCGGCGGCGGCGCGCGCATCGACACCCGCCTCGGTGCCGGCACCACGGTCAGCGTCTATCTTCCCTGCGCGCCGGAGGAAACGCTCGACGCGCCGCCGTCGCCGGCCGAAGCTGCGCATGACGAGACGCAGGGTCAGGCGTGCCAGGTGCTGCTGGTGGATGACGACCCCAACGTGCGCGCGGTGACCGCGATGCTGCTCGACGACCTCGGCTACCGGGTGGTCGAGGCGGACAGCGGCGTGCAGGCGCTGGAGCTGCTCGACGAGCACGTCGACATTCTCCTCGCCGATTTCGCGATGCCCGGCATGAACGGTGCTGAAGTGGCGCGCGCGGTGCGCCGGCGCTTCCCGGACATGCCGGTGGTGTTCATCACCGGTTACGCCGAGTTGGGGGGGCTGGACGTGGAGAACTCTCTGATCGTGCCCAAGCCGTTTCGCGGCGAGGAACTGTCGGCGAAGCTCAATGCGGCGTTGTTGTCCGCCGAATCGCGCGCCGGCGGCTGATCGCGCGGGGCCCGTTTCTCAGGTGCGCGCGTCGCGCAGGCTGGCGAGAAAGCTCGGCACGTCCGCAGCGCCGGCCTGGCGCAGGGCGCGGCCGAGCGAGTCGGCGGCGGCTTCCTCGCGCGGCAGCAGCAGCCATTCCGGCGTTTCGGGCGGGCTGATCCGGTCGAGGCGCGCGTAGGGCGTCCCGCTGCTCAGCAGCAGGTCCATGAATTGGGGATGTGCCCAGGCCTGCTCCGGCAGCGCGAGCACGTGGAAGGCTGCGTCCAGCGCCGCCAGTCCCGCCGGGTTCAGCCGATAGTGCTGGCGAATCGCCGGAAGGATCACCTGCAGCCCACGCCGACGCGCATAGGCCAGCGCCACGCCGAAGGCCGCTACCTGCTGGTGGCCGCCCCAGTACAACCGATTGCCGTGCCAGTCGGCCTGGCGCACCTCGATCTGCTGGCCGCTGAGGTAGCGGGGCAGGGCCAGGCTTATCGCCTTGACGAAATCCTTGTAGCTGATGATGCGCACCGCGCGCCCGGCCGGCGTTGTCGCGAAATCTTCCAGATGCGCAAGCGGGGGTTGCTCGCCGCGCGGCGAGCAGACGCCGTCCAGTTCGCGCAGGTCGAACGCCTCGCTCTCCAGGCTCTGCAGCTCGACGCAGCGCACCAGCAGCGAGTGGGCTTGCGCCTTGACCTGCTGCACCGGACCGGAGAGCGCGCCGCGCGGCAGGTCGAGCAGGCGTTCCAGCGGAGGGCCGTCCTGCCACCAGATACTGTCCTCCGGTCGCTGCAGCGCCTTGAACGGCAGATGCTCCAGCCCGGCGCGCTCGAGCCGCGGGCGCTGCCGGCCGCCCAGGCCCAAACGCTGCGCAAACTGGGACAGGCGCATGGCGAAGGAGGGTGGTTCGGGCACGGACATGGCGGCGCTTCTACTCCCGTAATGCCCGCAGTGTGGCTATGGACGGCGGGTTGACGCTACAACAATCTTTTGACGTCGGAGAGTCGATTCTTCCCGGATGAAGCGCTGTGGCACACTTCGCGAAACCGATCCCACGGACACGCCATGCAGCGCATCCTGCTCGACATCCACATCCCTGCCGACCGCCTGCTGGCGCTCTATCAGGGCCGCGCCAACCGCATCCTGCTCAAGGCTCGGGACGGCCGGAGCGTGAGCCTGCCGGCTCATCACCTGCGGCCGTATTTCGTCCATGACGGCGTGCACGGCGCCTTCGAGCTACAGGTGAGCGATTCCGGCGAGCTGCTGGAGCTACGGCGCCTCGCTTGAAGGTCGCCGCCCCGGCTATAATCCGCGGCTCGCTCACGACCCGAAGCTCGCCCAATGTATACCCTGGCTCGCGACCTGCTGTTCAGACTCTCCCCGGAAACCTCCCATGACCTGTCCCTGGACCTGATCGGTGCAGGCGGGCGGCTGGGCATCAATCGCCTGCTGACCAAGCCGCCGGCAAAACTGCCGGTGTCGGTGATGGGTCTGGAGTTTCCCAATCCGGTGGGCCTGGCCGCGGGTCTGGACAAGAACGGCGATGCCATCGACGGGTTCGCCCAGCTGGGTTTCGGTTTCGTCGAGATCGGCACCATCACGCCGCGTCCGCAGCCGGGCAACCCCAAGCCACGGCTGTTCCGCCTGCAGGAAGCCGAGGCGATCATCAACCGCATGGGCTTCAACAACCGCGGCGTCGACTACCTGTTGCAGCGGGTCGCCGCGGCGAAGTTCGACGGCATCCTCGGCATCAACATCGGCAAGAACTTCGACACGCCGGTCGAGCGCGCGGTGGACGACTACCTGATCTGCCTGGACAAGGTCTACGCCCACGCCCGCTACGTGACGGTCAACGTCAGCTCGCCGAACACGCCGGGGCTGCGCAGCCTGCAGTTCGGCGACTCGCTCAAGCAGTTGCTCGAGGCCCTGCGCCAGCGCCAGGAAGACCTGACGGCGAAGCACGGCAAACGCGTGCCGCTGGCGATCAAGATCGCCCCGGACATGACCGACGAGGAAACCGTGCTGGTCGCCGAGGCGCTGCGCGATGCGGGCATGGACGCGGTGATCGCCACCAACACCACGCTCGGCCGCGAAGGCGTCGAAGGGTTGCAGCACGGCGACGAGGCGGGTGGGTTGTCCGGCGCGCCGGTACGCGACAAGAGCACGCATACGGTGAAGGTGTTGGCAGGCGAGCTGGGCGGGCGACTGCCGATCATCGCGGTGGGCGGCATCACCGAAGGTAGGCATGCGGCGGAGAAGATCGCCGCCGGCGCCAGCCTGGTGCAGGTCTATTCGGGGTTCATCTACAAGGGCCCGGCGCTGATCCGTGCCGCCGTCGACGCCATTGCGGCGCTGCCGGGCTCGGCTCGCTAGCTTCGGGGGCCATGAAAAAGGGCTCCCGAAGGAGCCCTGGGCACTACGCCCGCCGCCCGGTTGGGGCGCGCTTCATGAGATGTAATCGATCCTGATCAGCCGACGGCGTGAAGTTCGTTAAGACGATGAATGCCGGCGGTGCCGGTAAATCCATCCCACTGATCGCCACGTCCCTCGCGCCAGCCGTTGATCCAGGCTTGGCGGGTGGCCGCAAGAGTGAAAGGACAAAGGTCGCGGGATTTACCATGAATGCCGTGCTGATAACCACGCAAGAATGCTCGTTCCAACGGATCACGCTTAAGTCTTCTCATAGGGTGTTGCCCTCACTGGTTGACTGTTATATGTCCCGTTGGCCTCGTGGCGAGGCCAGGCAGAATGCGATCTGCCGACGGAGCCGCTGCCGGCGTCGCGGTCTCCTTCCAGCGGCGTTGCACCGATGGGGTAACTGAGTTCTAACCAATGCCTGGAAGCATTGGAATGATCGTTTTGTCATAAGCACGTAATGCTTTTCTGAGTGAGGCCATAAGAACAGGGCGGGTTGGCACCTGACGGCGCATGAAGGCCGGCGCAACCGCGGCAGTAGACGGGGCGCCGACCAGGGCGTTATTGCGAACTACTCTTGCCTGTGAGGACTCACTATTCCGACGAAGGGTCGTCTACGACCTTTTGCCACTTTCTGACGCGGCGGACACTGCCCGTCATCGACCGCCGCAGGCACCTGGAAACTCATGTCGGACCGTTACGAACTCGTTCTCACCTGCCCCAAGAGCCTCGAAGGGCTGCTACTCGAAGAAGCCACTGCCCTGGGACTGGAAGAGCCGCGCGAACAGACCGCGGCGATTCGCGGTTTCGGCAGCCTGGAGCTGGCCTACAAATTGTGCCTCTGGTCGCGCCTGGCCAACCGCGTTCTGCTGGTTCTCGACCGCTTCACGATCAAGGACGCTGAATCGCTGTACGACGGCGTTCATGCCATCGACTGGAGCGAACATCTACAGCCTGACGGCAGCCTGGCGGTGGAGTTCAGCGGTCATGGTTCCGGCATCGACAACACCCACTTCGGCGCGCTGAAGGTCAAGGATGCGATCGTCGATCGCCTGCGCCAGCCCGACGGCACGCGGCCCTCGGTGGACAAGATTAACCCGCATCTGCGCGTGCACCTGCGCCTGGACCGCGGCGAGGCGATCCTGTCCCTCGACCTGTCCGGGCACAGCCTGCACCAGCGCGGCTACCGCCTGCAGCAGGGCGCGGCGCCGCTGAAGGAAAACCTCGCCGCGGCGGTCCTGATCCGTGCCGGCTGGCCGCGCATCGCCGCCGAGGGCGGAGCGCTGGCGGACCCCATGTGCGGTGTCGGCACTTTCCTGGTGGAGGCGGCGATGATCGCCGCCGACATCGCGCCGAACCTGACCCGCGAGCAGTGGGGTTTCAGCGAATGGCTGGGCCACGTGCCGGCCTTGTGGAAGAAGCTGCAGGGCGAAGCCCAGGAGCGTGCCGCCGCCGGCCTGGCGCGGCCGCCGCTGTGGATTCGCGGCTACGAGGCCGATCCGCGGCTGATCCAGCCTGCGCGCAACAACATCGAACGTGCCGGGCTGAGTGACTGGATCAAGGTCTACCAGGGCGAAGTGGCGACCTTCGAGCCGCGCCCGGACCAGAACCAGAAAGGCCTGGTCATCAGCAACCCGCCCTACGGCGAGCGTCTGGGCGACGAGGCGAGCCTGCTGTACCTCTACCAGAACCTCGGCGAACGTCTGCGCCAGGCGTGCATGGGCTGGGAGGCGGCGGTGTTCACCGGCGCGCCGGACCTCGGCAAGCGCATGGGCATCCGCAGCCACAAGCAGTACGCGTTCTGGAACGGTGCCTTGCCCTGCAAGCTGCTGCTGATCAAGGTGCAGCCGGATCAGTTCGTCACCGGCGCGCGGCGCACGGCGGAGCAGCGTCAGGTCGAACGCGAGCAGGCGCAGGCGCAGGCGCAGGCGCAGGCGCACGCCGAGGAAACCGCGCAAGCGCCGAAGCTCAACCGGAACGGCAACCCGATCAAACCGACGCCAGCGCCCGCGCCGGTGGTCGAGCAGGCTCGTCTGAGCGAAGGCGGGCAGATGTTCGCCAACCGCCTGCAGAAGAACCTCAAGCAATTGGGCAAATGGGCCAGGCGCGAGGGCATCGACTGCTACCGCGTGTATGACGCCGACATGCCGGAGTACGCCCTGGCCGTCGATCTGTACCACGACTGGGTGCACGTGCAGGAATACGCCGCGCCCAAGTCGATCGATCCGGAAAAGGCCCAGGCTCGCCTGTTCGATGCCCTGGCGGCGATCCCGCAGGCGCTGAACGTCGACAAGAGCCGGGTGATCATCAAGCGACGCGAGCGCCAGAGCGGCACCAAGCAGTACGAGCGGCAGAGCGCCCAAGGCACGTTCGTCGAAGTCAGCGAGGGCGGCGTCAAGTTGCTGGTCAATCTCACCGACTACCTCGACACCGGGCTGTTCCTGGACCACCGCCCGTTGCGCCTGCGCATCCAGCGCGAGGCGGCCGGCAAGCGCTTCCTCAACCTGTTCTGCTACACCGCCACGGCCACCGTGCACGCGGCCAAGGGCGGCGCGCGGACCACCACCAGCGTCGACCTTTCGAAGACCTACCTGGACTGGGCGCGGCGCAACCTGTCGCTCAATGGCTTCTCCGACAAGAACCGCCTGGAACAGGGCGACGTGATGGCCTGGCTGGCCGCCGACACCAACCAGTACGAGCTGATCTTCATCGACCCGCCGACCTTCTCCAATTCCAAGCGCATGGAGGGCGTGTTCGACGTGCAGCGCGACCATGTGCAGTTGCTGGACCTGGCGATGGCACGCCTGGCGCCCGGTGGCGTAGTCTATTTTTCCAACAATTTCCGCAAGTTCCAGCTCGATGAGGCACTTGCCCTGCGTTACCGGGTGGAGGAAATCAGCGCCGAGACCATCGCCGCCGATTTCGCCCGCAACCCGCGTATCCACCGCGCCTGGCGTTTTCAGCCGCTAAACGGCTGAGCAAACCGCGCTGGGCAGGCCGTCCTCTCCCCAACAGAGTGGTGTATGAAGCGACCGAACGCGTTCAAGAAGAATCGGGGCTACATAGATCCAGCCACGGCTGGCTGGATGACCATCGGCGCGTCGCTGATTCTGGGCGCGCTGATCACCGTCGCGGTCTCCATCGTCACGCGGCACTTCTATGAGAAGCAGTTGCAGGAGCGTTTCGAGCTAGCCGCCGTCGAGCGTGCCAGCCTGGCTCGGGAGCGGCTGATCGACCAGACCAAGCGTCTGGACGCGCTGCGGCGGTTCTTCGTTTTTTCTGAGGACGTCGATCGCCGGTCTTTCGAGGGCTACAGCGAGCCACTGCTGAACGACACCTTCGCGCTGACCTGGTATCCGCGCATCGAGGCGAGTGCCCGCGACGCCTTCGAGGCCGCCGTACGCCAGGATGGCGTGGCAGACTTCCGCATCCGCGAGCTCGCCGATCCGGAAGGGGACGATCTGGCGCTGCGCCCGGCCGGCGAACGCGCCGAATACTTCCCCTTGCTCTACAGCGTCTCGCATCAGGCGCCGCGCCGGCCGCTGGGCTTCGACCTGCTGTCCTACGGCTCGCTGCAGCCGTTGCTCGACCGCGCGCGGACGGAGAACCGTACGATCATTTCCGAAAGCATCGCGCTGTTCGGCAGCCGCCGCCCGCAGGATCGCGGGCTGCTGATCTTCGCTCCGGTCTACAACGCCACGCCGATATCGCCGAGCGGGGCGCTGCAGGGCTACGTGGGGGCGCTGGTGAGCCTGCAGAGCCTCATGGAGTCGGGCATCTCCGACAAGAGCCGGCACAACCTGATGGTCGAATTGCTTGACGTGACGGGCGACTCGCCACAGTCGTTGTACCGTTCCGAGGACCTCGCGGCGCGCAGCGACATGCGTTACGCCTTGCAATTTCCCCTGGATAACCGGCTGTTCGAGCTGAGAATCCAGCCGACCGACCTGTTCATGCAGGCCAACCAGTCGCCGCTGGTGATCTGGGTGGTGTTGTTCGGCATCGTCCTCACGCTGCTGATCAGTGCGTTCCTCTACAGCCTGGTCAACCAGCGCCAGCGAGCCCTGGCGCTGGTCACCGAGCGCACTGCCGACCTGCGGGCTCGCGAGCAGGAGCTGGCGGCCAGTGAGCGGCGCTGGAGCTTCGCCCTGGACGGCTCGGGCGACGGGGTCTGGGACTGGGACATGCGCACCGACACCATGTTCTTCTCCGGCGCCTGGAAGAGCGGGCTGGGTTATGCGGAGGAAGACATCGGTAACAGCCTGGACGAGTGGAGCAAGCGGGTGCACCCGGACGACCTGCCGCGCGCGTTGAACACCCTGCAGCGGCACTTCGACGGCGAGCTGCCGAGCTACCTGTGCGAGTACCGCATGCAGCGTCGCGACGGCACCTGGGCCTGGATTCTGGACCGCGGCAAGGTGGTCGAGCGCGACGCCGAGGGCAAGGCCACCCGCGCCATCGGCACGCATTCCGATGTCAGTTGGCGCAAGGCGGCGGAGCTGGAACTGGCGCGCGCCCACGGCCAGTTGAGCGGACTGCTGGACGCGGCGACCCAGGTGTCCATCGTCGCGACGGACATGCAGGGCCAGGTGATGACGTTCAACGTCGGCGCCCAGCGCATGCTTGGCTATTCGGCGCAGGAAGCCGTCGGCCAGCTGAGCGTGCTGCAACTGCATGATCCCGCAGAACTGCAGCGGCGGGCCGAGGAACTCGGCCAACAGCTGGGCAGGCCGGTGGAACCCCTGGAGGCCATCGCCTTCGAGGTGCTCCGGGAGAATCGCCATGACGAGCGCGAATGGACATTCGTTCGCCGCGACGGCAGCAGGCTCACCGTCAACCTGTTCCTCACCGGCATTCGCGACGAGGCGGACAGGCTGGTCGGTATTCTCGGCATCGCCACCGACATCACCGAGCGGCGTCGCGTGCGCGCGGCGCTCGAGGCGCGCGATCAGTTGCTGGAGAAACTCAGCTCGCGGGTGCCCGGGGTGATCTATCAGTACCAGTTGAACCCGGACGGCACCGCCAACTATCCCTACGTCAGCGCGGGAATCCGCGAGGTCTACGAGATCGAGCCCGAGGCGTTGCGCCGGGATGCGTCGCTGATCCACGAGCGCGTGCATCCGGACGACCGCGCGCGGGTCGATGAGTCCATCCAGCGTTCGGCCGAACGCCTGAGCTTCTGGACCGAGGACTATCGCGCGCTGCTGCCCGGCAAAGGGTTGCGCTGGTTCCGCGCCGAGGCGCTGCCCGAGCGGCTGGCGGACGGCGCGGTGCTCTGGCACGGCTACCTCTCCGACATCACTGGCCTCAAGCTGGTCGAACAGGAACTGCGTGAGCTGTCGATCACCGATTCGCTCACCGGCGTGTACAACCGCCGCTACTTCCAGCAGCAGCTGGAAATCCAGATCGTGCGTTTGCAGCGCCATCCCGGCGCGCTGTCGGTGGTGATGCTGGACATCGATCGCTTCAAGCAGATCAACGACCAGTTCGGTCACGGCACCGGGGATCTGGTGCTCAAGCGGATCAGCCAGCGCATCTGCCACCGGGTGCGGCGCAGCGACGTGTTCTGTCGCCTGGGCGGCGAGGAGTTCGCCGTGCTCTGCCCGGATACCGACCTGCAACAGGCGGACATCCTCGCCCGCGCGCTGCTCGAAGAGCTGCGCCGCGATCCGGTGGAGGGCGTGGGTGTGGTCACTGCCAGTTTCGGCGTGGCCCTGTGGCAGCCGGGAGAGGACGCCGACGCGTTGCTGCGCCGGGCGGACGCAGGCGTCTACGCGGCGAAGCAGGCGGGCAGGGATCGGGTGGTGGTGAACTACGGTTGAGCAGCAGGCGCGCCGTCATCGCTGACCGCGCGCCCGTGGACCTCAACGGGTGGCGGTGCTGTTGGCGAGCTTGGGCTGGCGATACAGCTCGACGAGGATCTGGTCGAGCACCGAAGAGGCGCCCCACGGCCGCGGATCGTTGAGGATCGCCACCACCGCCCAGGTGTTGCCGTTGATGTCGCGACTGAAACCGGCGATGGCGCGCACGTTGTTCAGCGTGCCGGTCTTGATGTGGGCCTCGCCGACCAGGGCGGTTTTGTGCAGGCGCTTGCGCATCGTCCCGTCCATCGCCGCCAGGGGCAGCGAGGAGATGTACTCCGCGGCATAACGGCTTCCCCACGCGGCTTGCAGCAGTGTCGCCATCTCGCGCGCACTGACCCGCTCGTCACGCGACAACCCGGAGCCGTTCTCCATCACCAGGTGCGGCGCGGTCAGTCCTTTCTTCGCCAGCCACTGGCGCACCACGCGTTGCGCGGCCTTGCCGTCGTCGCCATCGGCGTCGTTGCGGAACTGCGCGCCGAGGCTGAGGAACAGCTGCTGGGCCATGGTGTTGTTACTGAACTTGTTGATGTCGCGGATGATCTCGACCAGGTCCGGCGAATAGGCACGGGCCAGCAGGCGGGCGTCCTTGGGCACCACGTCGACGCGGTTGCCGCCGAGGATGCTGCCGCCCAGTTCCTGCCAGATCGCCCGCACGGCGCCGGCGGCGTAGTCCTTGTGATCGAGCAGCGACAGGTAGGTCTGTGCGCTGCAACCTTCGGCCAGTTCGCCGCTGGCCGTCACGGTGACGCCGCCGTCGGGGTTGTTCACCGAGTTGTAGACGACGTCCGGGTAGGTCTTGCACTTGCTCGCCTTCAGCGGCTTGACCCGGTTGTCGATCTGCACGTTGGCCATCGGCGGTTCGACCGCGACCGAAACCTTGCCGCTGTCGGTGCGGGCGATGAAGCGCATGGCCTTTAGGTTGATCAGCAGCGAGTCCGGGCGGACCAGGAACGGCTTGTTGCTGTCGCCGCCGTCGTCGTTGAACTCCGGCAGGTTGGGCTGGATGAAGTAGCTGCGGTCGAGCACCAGGTCGCCGGTGACTTTCTGTACGCCGTTGGCGCGCAGGTCGCGCATCAGCAGCCAGAGCTTCTCCATGTTCAGCTTGGGATCGCCGCCGCCCTTGAGGTAGAGGTTGCCGTTGAGCACGCCATCCTTGAGCTGCCCGTCGGCGTAGAACTCGGTGCGCCACTGGTAGGTCGGGCCGAGCATTTCCAGGGCGGCGTAGGTGGTCACCAGTTTCATGGTGGACGCCGGGTTCACCGACACGTCGGCGTTGTAGATGGTGGTCTGGCCCGGGCCGTTGAGCGGTATGGCCACCAGGGAGAGGGAGTTGGGCGAGATCTTGTTGGCCTTCAGCGTCTGCTGCACCTTGTCCGGCAGCGCGGTGCTGACATTGGCGGCGAAGCTGAAGGAGGGCGCGCCGATGGCGAGCGGCAGCAGGCTGGTAAGGGCCAGGCGGCGAAGAATTCGAGTCATGGGTAGGAGAAAGAAAGCGAAGCGTGGCATAGGGGGAAATTCCCACATCGTCAGGGAAGTGGCCGCATTATGCCCGAAGGCCGCGGCGCTGCCGAACGATGATTGAGGCGCCGTTATTTCCCTTCGGCGCCATGGAGGCGGGCGCGCGGCCGGCTAAACTGCTAGAGTGCCGCGCGTTTATCACTCTCGAGGACTTACTCCATGGCTACCAACCGTTCCCGCCGCCTGCGCAAGAAACTCTGCGTCGATGAATTCCAGGAGCTGGGCTTCGAGCTGAACCTGACCTACAAAGACGGCCTCGACGACAAGGCGATCGACGATTTCCTCGATGCCTTCCTCGACAATGCCATCGCGGCCAATGGCCTGAGCTATGTCGGCGGCGACGACTACGGCTTCGTCTGCCTCGGCAAGCGCGGTTCGGTCGACGAAGAACAGCGTACCCAGGTCGAAGCCTGGCTGAAGGGCCGCAGCGAACTGACCGAGTACAAGCTCAGCCCGCTGATGGACGTCTGGTATCCGGAAAACCCGATCAACCCGGCGTAAAACCTGAGCGCAGGCGCGGCTCCGTCACGGAACGCGCCCGCGATCGCAGCACCGCGTCACTCCCGCCTTTCGCCGGTATCCGCCGGTTCCGCTTTTCGGTCCAGACGCTTGCGCAGCAGGTCGATCACCTGGGCTACCAGCAACGCCAATGCCACCCCAAGCAGCGAGTTGAGAAGGCGCACGCCCGGCAGATGCCAGTCGCGCGACAGACTCTCCGACAGCAGCACGAAGCAGAAGGTCGTCTGCAGCACGAACAGCCCGTAATGGTTGACCTGGAAGGCGCGGCTCAGAACGATCAGCGGCAGCAGCGTCGCCACCATCAACGCCGGGCTTTGCAAGCTATGGCCGATGAACACCAGCAGGGTGGCGGCCGCCAGGCTGGCGGCGCTGGCCTGTACGGCGCGCACCAGGCTGTTGTGGAACTCCAGTTGCAGGGTGGTGATGACCGCCACCGTCAGCCAGTACCCGCGCGGCAGATCGGCGAGGTTCACCAGCAGGCCGGCCAGCCCGCAGGCCAGCATGCAGCCCAACGCATGCAGGCGCCATTCGCGGCGGGGCAGGCGCTGCGCGTGGCGGCGAAGCACCTTGAGCAGCGAGACGAAGCGCGGCAGGCGCGGCCACATGCGCAAGCCATGGCCACCGCGCAGGGCGAAGGCGAGCAGCGTCACCCAGAGACCGCCGAGGACGAACAGCGCGGCGACCGCGTAAGGGTTGTGCAATGCGCCCATCGCCTGCTGGCCGTGTCCCAGGCTCAGGCAGACCGCCAGCCCGACGCCGAGCTTGCCCGCCTCGTTGCCGAAGCGCTGTAGCCAGGCGAGCAGCAGGCCGAAGGCCGCGAACAGCAGCAGGCTGCTTGTGGGCCAGGGCGCGGCCCAGAAACCCAGCGCGGCGCTGCAGGCACCCAGCGCGATCAGCAGGAGCATGCGCAACATGCCCAGGCGATGCAGCGGATTGGCCTGGGATGCCTGGAACGCGCCGACCGAGGCCCAGAGAAATCCGGGGTGGGCGCTGAACAGCCCGAGGAGCAGGGGCAATCCACAGCCGATACCCGCCACCATCGCCGGTCCCCAGGCGGGCGGTTGCGCTTTCCAGGTCAGGCTTGTGCGTAGAACCCTGTGCATCGGTGCTGGTTTTCCTCAGGCTGCCGTACCTCGTAGGGCGTGACATCGTCTTCGTGGCCGTGCGGCCCGTCAGCGCTCATAGACTGACGGTTCGCCCCGGTCGTTCCCTCCGATCCGTCCGCGCCCGATGCCGGCCTGCCGGAGCGCCTCAGGTCGGCGCCGAGCGACCGGTCATTTCCCGCGCCATCTCGCTGGCATAGCTGTCGGTCATGCCGGCGATGAAATCGATCATGCGCAGGAACGAGTGGTGCAGCGAGCTATCGGGCTTCGGGGCGTTGTTGCCGAGCAGGTCGAGTATCCGCTGGTGCTTGAACGACGGCGTGCGACCGCCGTGCTGCTCCAGCGCCGCGCCGCAGAAGGCATTGAGGAGGATTTCCAGGGTCGTATAGGCGCCGATCTCGTGCAGCGTCTTGCGCTTGTCCTGGAAAATCCGCTCCCGCGCGATGGCCTTGGCGCGCAGCACGCAGTGTTTCGCCGAGCCCTGCATGTGCTCGACCAGATCGCCTTGCAGGGTACCGGCAAGCAGCGCGCCTTGCTGTTCGACGAAAGCCTGGGCCGCGGCGTTGGTCAGGTGCTCGATGGCCTTGCCGCGGAGGATCGCCAGCTTGCGCCGCCGCGAGTCCTTCGGGCCCAGCTGGCGGTAGGTTTCGGGGAGGTCGCCTTCTACCAGGTCGAGCAGCAGTTCCTCGACCTCGCTGTAGTCGAGCAGCTCCATCTCCAGGCCATCCTCCAGGTCGATCAGCGCGTAACAGATGTCGTCCGCGGCCTCCATCAGGTAGACCAGCGGATGACGCGCCCAGCGTTGCTCCTCCAGCAGCGGCAGGCCGAGCTTTCCGACTATCTGCTCGAGCAGCGGCAGCTCGCTCTGGTAGCAGCCGAACTTGTGCTTCTTGTAGCCGGGCGACTGCGCGTGGCGGGACGTCCAGGGGTATTTCAGGTAGGTGCCGAGCGTTGCGTAGGTGAGCCGCGTGCCGCCGTCGAACTGGTGGTATTCCAGCTGGGTGAGCACGCGAAAACCCTGGGCGTTGCCTTCGAAGTTGAGGAAGTCGGCCCGCTCGACATCGCTCATGTCGTCCAGCCAGCCGCGCCCGGCGGCCTGTAGGAACCAGTGGCGGATGGCGTCTTCGCCGGAGTGGCCGAACGGCGGGTTGCCGATGTCGTGGGCCAGGCAGGCCGATTGCACGATCATTCCCAGGTCGGCGGGATCGCACCAGTCCGGCAGCTCATCGCGCAGCACCTCGCCGGCTCGCATGCCCAGCGAGCGGCCGACGCAGCTGACTTCCAGCGAGTGGGTCAGGCGTGTGTGGATATGGTCGTTGCTGGTGACCGGATGAACCTGGGTCTTGCGCCCCAGGCGGCGGAACGCGCCCGAGAAGATGATCCGGTCGTGGTCCTTGTGGAAAGGGCTGCGTCCCAGTTCTTCGGTGTTCTGCAGGGACTTGCCGAGGCGTTCGCGGGTGAGCAGGGTCTGCCAATCCAAAGCGGGTACTCATCGTGGATGAATGGACCCGCTAGCTTCCCGGTTGTGGCCGGTCTATTCAAGCCGGCCCGACCGGCAACGTCGGCGCGTCCCGCGCGTCAGAGTCCGGCCGCGTCGATATCCACCAGCAACAGGCGCCGACCGTTGTCGATGAACAGCCCGACGGTCAGGCAGTACTGGTTGGTCGTGGCGTCGCGGTAGGTGCTGGAGAGCGTCAGGCGGCGCTCTTCCCAGCCCTCGGCGAGCAACTGGTAGAAGTACGGGCGCCACGACCAGTTGTGGTTCAGGTAGCGCGTATCTTCGTGCCAGGCGCCGTTACGCCACTCCAGGTTGGGGCTGACCTGGGTGCCGTGGCGATCGCACTCGTAGACCCGCAGCAGCCACGGGTACTGGACCGGTGGCGGAATGCTGTGGGGAAAACCGTCGGAAGCCAGTGTGCGCAGGCTGCTCATCAGTTGAGTGAGTTGCTGACGCAGCGCCACCAGTCGCGCGCGTTCGGCCAGCTTGCGCTGCACGTAATGCTCGCGCAGCGCAGCGAAGCGCTCGACGAAGGCGTCCGAGGGGAAGAAGTTCTCCTCCGGCCGGGCGAACAGGTAGCCCTGCACGTAGCGGGCGCCACATTCGAGGGCGAAATCCAGCTCGGCCTCGGTCTCCACGCCCTCGGCGATGATCCAGCAACCGGTCTTCTCGGCCATCTGCGCCAGGGCCTTGACCACCTCTCCGCTCGGCCCGCCACGGGCGGCTTCCTGGAACAGGCGCATGTCGAGCTTGAGGATGTCCGGCTGCAGTGCCAGCACGCGATCCAGCTGCGAGTAACCGGCGCCGAAGTCATCGATAGCGATGCGGGCGCCGGCCTCGCGATAGCGTTGGACAACTTCCGGCAGGCGCAGGCTCGCGCCGCCCAGTTCGGTGATTTCGAAAACGATGCGTTCCGGCGCAATGCCGTGGGCGCGCAGTTGCTTGAGGCTGGGAAGCGGCTGGCTGGGTCGCAGGCGGCTGATCCAGCGCGGCGAGATGTTGATGCTGAGAAACCAGTCGGCGGGCGCTTCGTCCAGGCGGCTCAGGGCGTTATCGCGAATCTGGCGATCGAGTCTGCGCAGCGCGCTGGGGGAAACCTTGGGATCGACGAAGAGGGGGCCGACGGACGATACGGCGCCGTCCTCCTGGCGCAGTCGACCCAGGGCCTCGACGCCTGCGATAAGGCCGGTGGCGGTATCGATGAACGGTTGGAAAAATGCTACTGCTTGCCCGTTTATCACGGACGCATCCTTGATCAGAGAAAGGGAAACAATTCAAAGGCATGGTAACGAGTTTCGGCCGAATTGTTTCCCACTGTTTGCAAGAATGCGGCCAGCGCTGCGCCGGCCTTTTACTAAGGTCGCACGACGGGACGTTCGACCACGACGGTTTTTTTCTCGACGGAACCGAACGCCTTGACCAGCGGATAGACCGCCAGCCCAAGCCGGGCGATCTTGCCCAGCATGCCCAGGCGCTTGCCGAACAGCGTCAGCACGATCCCCGCACCGATCACCAGCGGCGTCTTGTTCGTCGAGGCGGAACTGCGGGCGGACATGAACTGTTTCGCCTGCTGCAAGGGGTGCGATAACGGCTGCGAGTGGTACAGCAACTGTTGGCGGTGCATCTCCATGCGCAGGCGGACGAGGTCCTTGCGCATGGCGCGTCGGGTAGCACTGGAAAGATGGCTCATGGCAGGAGTCGCTCCCGATTGCGGGCGAGTTCTTCGACGGTCGCCTGGAACGGAACGCTGGCCATCTCGGCAAGCCGGACCGCGCGCAGCACGCAGATGATCAGTCCCAGGCCATACACGACGCACAACCCGATGATGGCCGCGAGCCGGTAGCTGTCCCAGAAACCGATCAGGATGGCGGCCGAAATGCCGATGGTCACCAGGAGCCCGAAGAACAGACTCAGACCGGAAAAGATGAACAGTTGGAAGGTTCTCGATTTCTCTTCCTGAAGCTCTATTCCGATCAGCTCCAGATGACCCTGCATGAGCCCGACGAACGCTCCGCCCAGCTTCTTCAGCGAGGGCTTGGGAGCGTTTTCAGATGGCGAAGCGTCCATTGGTTCTCCTTAGCGGCGGCTGATCAGTCCGAGCAGGAAACCGACACCTGCGGCGATACCGATCGACTGCCACGGATGCAGGTGCACGTACTCTTCGGTCGCCTCGATCGCGGCCTTGCTCTGGTCTCGGCAGACGTTCTCGCGCTCCTTGAGCATGCCCTTGGCGCGGGTGATGTTCTCGTTGATCTTGACCCGCAGTTCGTCCGCCTGGGCGCCAGCGACTTCCTTGGTGTGCTGCAGCAGACGCTCGGTGTCGGCGATCAGGGTCTGGAACTCGGCGGCGAGCGCCTCCTGGGCGTCGCGCAAGTTGCGCTTGTGCTCGGGCACGTCGATCTGGGCGAGCGGGTCGAGTTCGTCGTTCACGGAAGGATTCAGGGTGTCTTGTACGGCCACGTCAATCTCCTTTGGGCTATTGCCACTGGTGAGTGTCTCCATCTTTCGAGCCCCTGGCTTGCGGCAAGGTTCCCGAGGCGGTCGAGACGACTGTCTGAGCATTCCTGGTGCGTCGTGCATAGCTTGCGCTCCCTTCCCGTGCGGGGTGAGCGCAACGCATGCCGATAGTGGCGGCTTGCTGGACGTTTGTCATTGCCATGGGCGTCGGGCACCGATTCGCGGGCAAAAAAAACCCGCCGTGAGGCGGGCTTTTTTTCTGCCGCTGATTACATCAGTTGCAGGGTGTAGTTGAAGATCAGGCGGGTTTGGTCGGTATCGGCGTTGGCCGCACCGGTGTAGCCGCGGTAGGTACCATGACGCAGGGTCACGCCAAAGCCTTTGAGCGCGCCTTCCTGGAAGACGTAGTCGATACGCTCGTCGCGTTCCCACTCGCTCTGGTCCTTGCCAACACCATTCGTTGCCTTGATGTCGTCGCCGCTGATGTAGGCGACCGAGGCCTTCAGGCCCGGAATTCCGACTTTGGCGAAGTCATAGCTGTATTGACCGAAGGTGGAGTTTTCGCCTGCACGGGCGAACTGGTTAACCATGGCGTTGGTGAACAGGTAGAAGTCGGAGCCACCGTTGCCCTCGTTGCCGCCACTCGCGCCGGTAACGCTACCCTGGTTCAGCCAGACGAAGCCGCCGTCATCCGATACGCGCTGGTGGCCGAGCATCAGCGCGTGACCGCCGAGGCTGTAGGTGAACATGGCGCTCCAAGTAGTGTTGTCTACCTCTCCTGCGTTCTTAGCGTAGCCACCGTTGTTGTTGAACGCATAGCCCGCCTGGCCGTTCTTGCCGTCATCTCCGGATTTGAAGTAGCGCAGGTCGGTCTTGAACGACTGGTTGTCGCTGATCGGGTAAATGTGGGTCAGGCCGGCGAAGTGCTGGTCGTAGTAGTTTTCCAGGTTCGCGTAGTAGTACTGGAGGGTCAGATTCTTGTTGACCTTCCAGTCGGCGCCGGCGAAGCGGAACTGGTTGCTGCCGCGGCTACCGCCCGCAACCGACAGACTGGTGTAGTTGCTCGATGCGCGGCTAATCACATGGCTGAGTTGGCCTGCGCTGAACACTACGTTGTCGATTTCCTTCGAGGTGACCATGCCGCCTTCGTAGGCCTGCGGCAGCACGCGCGAATCGTTCGACAGGACTACCGGCAGGCTCGGCATCAATGTGTTGCCGTAGCGCAGTTCAGACTTGGAAAAGCGAGCCTTGGCAGTCGCGCCCATCCGGTTCCAGGCTCCTACTGCCGAGCCATCGCTATCGCTGGGGATAAAGCTGTTGCTGTTTGGGTGGTGACCACGGCCCCCATCGAGATGAAGCGCAAGCAGCCCCTGCACATCAAGGCCGAAGCCGACGGTGCCTTCGGTGAAGCCGGAGATGTAGTCAGCACGGAACGCCTGCGCCCATTCGCGCTGATCGTAACCATTCGGAGTCGTGGGGGCGGACCCTGTATAGGGATCGCGGTTATCGTTGTCGTAATAGAAGTTGCGCAGGGCCAGGCTGACCTTGCTGTCCTTCAGGAACTCGGCCTGAGCCAAGGAGGGCACTGCGATGCTGGCGCCCAGGGCTGCGAGAGCGATAGCGCGGGCAAGTGGGGTGCTGCTCATTATTGTTGTCTCCTCGTGTATATGCTGGTCGATTCGTGACCGACCGGTTACGGCGCGATGAAATAAAACATGTAGTCACTGTTTGGGCGCTTAGACTTTAGTCGGCTTGTCAGGACTTACCAAAGGGCCAGGGCGCCTCTGGGAAGAGATCCAGGCAGGGAACCGACTTCCTCCCCCGAACTCCAAGCGCATCCCCTTCCTTGGACGGGTTGATCCTACAGCCTGGCGTTGCGCTTGGACAGCCGGTGGTAGACTGCGGCGAGATGTTTTTACAGGAGCGTCGAGATGCTTCCGGAATGCCAGCTGTTGGGGACTTCGGGCTGCCATTTGTGCGAGTTGGCGGAGGCCATGCTCATGCCGTTCGTCGAGAACGGCCTGCTGGTCGAGTTGGTGGACATCGCCGAGCGGGAGGAGTGGGTGGAGCAGTACGGGCTGTCGATTCCGGTACTGCGCCGCTGCGATTCGTGGGCCGAACTGGGCTGGCCGTTCGATTCTGACCAGATAGTCGCTTTTCTTCGCTGAGCGCTCCGCCGCACGCTGAGGCGGCAGAGGCTCCCTTCATTTGTCCAGTGCCGCGCCGTTGGCGATCCAGGCGCCGATCAGGTCGCGTTCCTGCTGGGTCATCTGGGTGATGTTGCCCAGCGGCATGATCTGGTTTGTCACCGCTTGTGCCTGGATGCGCGGTGCCATCTGCTGGATCTGCTGCGGCGTGTCGAACATCACCCCCGCCGGCGCAGCGCTGAACAGCGGACTGGTCGGCTGCGCCGAATGGCAGACCGTGCAGCGTTCGTGAATCACCGCACTGACCTTGTCGAACTCGCGGGCTGCCGGTGCCTGCTGGGCGGCCGGCTGTGCGTTCGGCGCGGGGCTGGCGGGCGTGCCGAGTTTTCCCGAGGTGACGAACGCCAGGCTGATCATGCCCAGCGCCGCCAGCGGCAGCGCCCAGGCGAACTTGCCGGTGGCGTGGCGGGTGTTGAAGTAGTGGCGGACCAGCACGGCGAGCACGGAGATGGCGGCGAGGATCAGCCAGTTGTAGTGGCTGCCGTAGGTGCTCGGGAAGTGGTTGCTGATCATGATGAACAGCACGGGCAGGGTGAAGTAGTTGTTGTGCCGCGAGCGCAGCAGGCCCTTGGCCGGAAGCGCCGGATCGGGTTCGCGGTTCTGCTCAATGGCCGCCACCAGCGCGCGTTGCGCCGGCATGATGGTGCGGAACACGTTGCCGACCATGATGGTGCCGATCAGCGCACCGGTATGGATGTAGGCGGCGCGACCGCTGAACACCTGGGAGAAGCCCCAGGCGGCGAACACGATCAGTACGAAGAGGGTCAGGCCGAGCAGCGCCGGATGCTTGCCGAGGGCGGATTCGCAGAGCAGGTCATAGATGAACCAGCCGGCGATCAGCGCGCCCAGGCCCACCATCACCGCCTGCGCCGGGCTCAGCGAGCTGCCCGGTGCCAGCAGGTAGACGCCGGGGTTCAGGTAGTAGACCACCATCAGCAGGGCGAAGCCGGAAAGCCAGGTGCTGTAGGCCTCCCACTTGAACCAGTGCAGGTTCTCCGGCATCTGCGGCGGCGCGAGCTTGTACTTTTCCAGGTGGTAGATACCGCCGCCGTGGATTGCCCAGAGGTCGCCGGATAGCCCTTCGCGCGGGCTGCGCCGGTCCAGGTTGTTCTCCAGCCAGACGAAATAGAAGGAAGCGCCGATCCAGGCGACCCCGACGATCATGTGTATCCAGCGAATGGTCAGGTTCAGCCATTCGGTCAAATGTGCTTCCAAGATTTCTACCTCATGCCTGCAGCGGCGGCTGCCAGTCCTTCAAAGCTCGGGGTCGAGGAGCAACTGCTCGCTCTCGTCGAAAAAATGTTCGTCGCAGTTGTTGCCGGCGCCGCTGCGGTCGACCACGAGGAAGTCGTCCCGCGCGGCGATCGCCAGTACCGGGTGATGCCAGACGCCGCGACGATAGTTCACGCCCTGGCGGCCGTCGCTGATGAAGGCGCGCACCTGCGCCGGATCGGGGCAGTCGCCGGGCGGGGCGACCACCACCAGGAACGGCTTGCCGAGCAGCGGCACGAAGGCCTGGCTGCCCTGCGGGTGGCGTTCGAGCATGCGGATGGTCAGCGGCATCGCCAGCGCCTCGGCGCGGAAGATGCTGATGATCGCCTGGTCGTCGGACAGGTGGGTCTCCACCGTGGCCAGCTTGTGATAGCGGCGGGTGGAGCCGTTGTTGATCATGAAGAAGTCGCTGCCTTCGGTTTCGATGACGTCGCCGAAGGGGGCGAAGGCTTCCTTGGTCAGGGGCTCGATGATCAGTGTACGCATGGCAGTCCGCTTTCCTGAGTGAACGTCCTCCCTTCTCGGGAAGAGAGGCTTCGGTACTTACTTCGCCAGCTTGCCGAACAGGCGCAGGCGGCTGACGCCACCGTCCGGGAACACGTTCAGGCGCACGTGGGTAATCGGGCCGAGCTGGGCGATCTGTTCGGCGAACTCGTGTTCCTGGTGCATCTGCAGCTTCTGGCTGGGCAGCAGTTCGCGCCAGAACAGGCTCTGGGTCTCGATCTGGCTGTCGGTGCCGCCTTTGACGAACGCCGCCTGGATCGAGCAGCTGTCCGGGTAGTTGCCCTTGAAGTGCAGGGTGTCGACGACGATCCGCTCGATCTCGCCCGGATGGCCGAGGGCGATGATCACCCAGTCGTTGCCGGGTGTGCGGCGACGTGCGGTTTCCCATCCGTCGCCCATGTTCACTCCGCGGCCGGGGTTGAGCAGGTTGCCCATGCTGCCGTAGTGCTCGTCGGAACAGGCCAGGGCGCGGCCGCCGTTGAGCGCCGAGGCGAGGTCGATCTGTTCGTCGGCGCTTTGCGCGGACCAGTCACGGTGCGGAATGCCGTAGACGCGCAGGCGTGCCACGCCGCCGTCCGGGTAGATGTTGAAGCGCAGATGAGTCCACGGGCGGTCGTCGGCGACGGCGTGGTAGTGGTGGCTGTTGCCCTGCAGTTCGACGGCGGGGAGCACCTCGGTCCACTCGGTGGCGTCGCTCGGATCGCCCTCGGCGACGAAGCAGGCCTCCAGCGAGGCGGACGGCGGGTAGTTGCCGGTGAAGTGGCTGGTGTCGATGTCGACGCCCTTGATCGAGCCGGCGATGCCCAGACGGATCACCGCGCTGTCGTACCCCTCGAAGCGCTTGCGCCGCGACTCCCAGCCGTCCATCCACTTGCCGTTGTCGTCGAACACGCCTTCCTTCCACACCGCCGGCGTCGGCTGGAACAGGCGGTTGACGTCGGCGAACCAGTCGTCGGTGACCGACAGGGCCTTGGTGCCGAGGCGGGCGTCGGCGAGGTTGAGGTATTTCTCGAAGGGTGCGGCGTAGGTCTTCATGGTCTTCTCGTCGGTTACAGCGCTTGCAGGCGGAACAGCGCGATCTTGTTTATTTCGGCCAGGGCGCGGGCGAATTCCTGCTCTGGCGAGTGGTGGATGCGTTCCTCGAAGGCGGCGAGGATCTGGTGCCGGTTGCTGCCTTTCACCGCCATGATGAAGGGGAAGCCGAAGCGCGCCTTGTAGGCGTCGTTGAGCTCGGTGAAGCGGGCGAACTCCTCGGCGGTGCATTCGTGGATGCCGGCGCCGGACTGTTCGGAGGTGGAGGCGGCGGTCAGCTCGCCGCGCACGGCGGCCTTGCCGGCCAGGTCCGGGTGGGCGTTGATCAGGGCCAGTTGTTCGGCGTGGCTGGCAGCGAGCAGCACGGCGGCCATCCGCGCCTGCAACACTTCGACTTCGTCGAGGCCGGCTTCGACGCCCTGGTCGAAGGTGCGCTCGGCGACCCAGGGCGAGTGCTCGTAGATGTCGGCGAAGGCCTCGATGAAGGCTGCGCGATCCAGCGTCGACGGCGTCAGGGTGCGGAAACGGCTCATGCACGGCCTCCCTTGAACGGATGAGTGACGTGCCAGTGGCGGGCGATGTCGACGCGGCGGGCGAACCAGACCTTGTCGTGGCCCTTCACGTAGTCGAGGAAGCGCTGCAGCGCCGCGAGTCGCGCCGGGCGGCCGAGCAGGCGGCAATGCATGCCGATGGAAAGCATCTTCGGCGCGCCGGCCTGGCCTTCGGCGTAGAGCACGTCGAAGGCGTCCTTCAGGTACTCGAAGAAATCGTCGCCCTTGTTGAAACCCTGCACCTGGGTGAAGCGCATGTCGTTGGTGTCGAGGGTGTAGGGGATCACCAGATGCGCCTTGTCCGGGCTTTCCGGGTCCCAGTAGGGCAGGTCGTCGTCGTAGGTGTCGGAGTCATAGAGGAAGCCGCCTTCCTCGCGCACCAGGCGCCGGGTGTTAGGGCCGGTGCGCCCGGTGTACCAGCCGAGCGGGCGCTCGCCGGTGAGTTCGGTGAGGATGCGCACGGCTTCGTTCAGGTGCTCGCGCTCCTGGGCTTCGTCCATATATTGGTAGTCGATCCAGCGCAGGCCGTGGCTGCAGATCTCGTGGTCGGCGGCGACCATCGCGCGGATGACATCCGGATGACGCTGCGCGGCCATGGCCACGGCGAAGATGGTCAGCGGGATGGCGTGTTTGTCGAACAGCTTGAGCAGTCGCCAGACGCCGGCGCGGCTGCCGTATTCATAGAGCGATTCCATGCTCATGTTGCGCACGCCCTGCAGCGGCTGCGCGGCGACCATCTCGGAGAGGAATGCCTCGGACTCCTTGTCGCCATGAAGGATGTTGCGTTCGCCGCCTTCCTCGTAATTGAGCACGAAGGAAAGCGCGATGCGCGCCTCGCCGGGCCACTGCGGATGAGGAGGGCGATCGGCATAACCGATCAGGTCGCGGGGGTATTCGGCACTCACGGCAGCTGTCCTTGGGATTTTGGAGGTACATGCGTGAAGAAATTGTATACAGATTTGATTATGCTTTGCGAACAGTTATCGTGCGTCGAGGCCGGCGTCGTCCACGACCGAAAACCGTAGCAAAAAACTTGCCTACCTGGTCAGGAGTTTTCCATGAAAGCCGCAGCGCACCTGATTCTCGGCCGATTCGTCCGAGCGGGGGTTTGCGTCCGTGACGCGCGCCGCGCTGTGCAACAATCCACAGCTGTCCGTTCAATCCGCCCGTATCGCGGGCTTACATCCGAGGAGGCGCGGCGCGGCCGCGATCACAATGGGACGACTGACTACCCACGTACTGGATGCCTCGCAGGGCCGGCCGGGCCGCGACATCCTGATCGAGCTGTATCGCGTCGAAGGCGCCGAGTTGCACCTGATCACCCTTACGCGCAGTAACGACGACGGGCGTTGCGGCGCGCCGCTGCTCGAAGGTGAGGACTACCGTTCGGGCGTTTATCAGCTGCACTTCCACGCCGGCGACTACTACCGCGCCTGCGGCATCGCCCTCGCCGAACCGGCATTCCTCGACGTGGTGGTGCTGCGCTTCGGCATCGACGCCGCCCAGGACCATTACCACGTTCCGCTGCTGATCTCGCCTTACAGCTATTCGACCTACCGCGGCAGCTAGTGTCGTCATGCACTGCGGATGGAACCGCGGTCAGGCGTTCATGAATGCAGGGATGGGCAGGTCACTGTCTGGTGACCTGAAACGGGGCGGCGGCGGTCGATTGTCCGCATGACCTGCACGCTCGCGACGCACTGCCCAAGGCGTTGCCGTAAACGATTTCTCGCATCGTCTGTGTACAATGCGCGCTCCCTTTTTCCTGCTTCGAGCAAGTCGGCCGCCATCGCGGGCCCACGGCCGGGCAGTTCGCGGATACCAGCATGAGCCCAGAGTCGCAGCCCCGGAGCAAGTCAGTGCGCAGCGCCAAGCGCCGCAGCGGGACCCAGGACGAGCGGGTTTATGCGCACATCTTCGACGCTATCCTCGAGCAGCGCCTGGCGCCGGCAACCAAGCTCAGCGAGGAGGCGCTCGGCGCCATCTTCGGCGTCAGCCGCACGGTGATCCGCCGTGCGCTGTCGCGGCTGGGGCATGAGGGCGTGGTGCTGTTGCGGCCCAATCGCGGCGCCGTGGTGGCCAGCCCCACGGCGGACGAGGCGCGGCAGATCTTCCATGCGCGGCGGATGATCGAACGGGCGATCACGGAACTGGCCTGCGAGCGTGCCAGCGCCGCGCAGATCGCCGAGCTGCGCCAATGCGTGGCCGAGGAACATGCCTGCTTCGCCCGCGGCGATCGCGGCACCGGCATCCGCCTGTCCGGCGAATTCCACCTCAAGCTCGCCGAAGTGGCCGGTAACGTCCCGCTGATCGGCTTCCTGCGCAGCCTGATCTCGCAAAGCTCGCTGATCATCGCGCTCTACGAGAGTCGGGCGCGGGCGCAGTGTTCGGACGATGAGCACCAGCGTCTGATCGATGCGATCGAGGCGCGCGATGCGAACGCTGCGGTGGCCCTGATGATGCGCCACATGGACGGCATCGACGGCAAGCTGAATCTCGATGGCGACACCGCCGCGGTGGATCTGGCAGCGGTGTTTTCGCGCGTGCGGCCGGGAACAGCCTGAGGCGGGAGCTGGGTCAGGCGGGAATCGCGGCGGTGACGATCAGTTCGACCCGATAGCCCGGCAGGGCCAGGCGGGCCTCGCCGCAGGCGCGTGCCGGCGCGTGCCCGGCCGGGACCCACGCGTCCCAGACCGCGTTCATTTCCTCGAAGTCGTTCATGTCGGCCAGCCAGATCACCGTCTGCAGGATGTGTTCGGGCGAGGAGCCGACTTCGGCCAGCAGGCGTTCGACTTCGCCCAGCGCCTGGCGAGTCTGGTCGGTAACGCTGGCGTTCAGTTCGCCAACCTGGCCGGCGAGGTAGACGGTGCCGTTGTGCACGACGATCTCGCTCATGCGGGTGCCTGTGTTGATGCGCTTGATGCTCATGGGTTCTCCTGGAGGGAAGGGGTGTTCAATTGAAACGCGAGGCGTTGTAGTCATCGAGCCATTCCGGCGCCTGGCCGCGGACACTGGCGGCCACCAGCTGACCGGTGATGCCGGCCAGGGTGATACCGAGGTGCTGGTGACCGAAGGCATGAATGACGCGTGAGTCGCGCTGGCTGGGACCGATCACCGGTACGCAGTCGGGCACGGTCGGGCGCATGCCCAGCCAGGAGTGGCTGACCGGTGCATCGATGTTCAGGACCTTGCGCACGCGCTCCTCGATGTAGCGGATGCGCGCCGGATTGAGCGGGTCGCGTAGCGAACCCAGCTCCACGGTGCCCGCCGCGCGCAGGCGCCCGTTGGCCAGCGGAGTCATGTAGAAAGCACTTTCCACCGGGCAGGTAGGGCGGGTCAGCAGTTCGCGGCCAAGCTCGAACTCGACGTGGTAGCCGCGCTCGGTTTCCAATGGAATGCGCTCACCCAGCGTGGCGGCGAGTTTGGCCGACCAGGCGCCGGCGGCGAGCACCACGCGGTCGGCTTTCAACGTCGTTCCGTCTTCGCATTGGATCTCCACACCATCGTTGCGCGAGGTCAGGCGCCGCGCTTTGCCGCGCAGGATGGCCCCGTCGGCGCGCAGCGGCGCCGCCAGTGCCTGGATGAAACCCTGTGTGTCGCGCAGATGGCAGGAGCGGGGGAACAGCACGCCGCCCACGCTCAGTCCGGTCATCGCCGGTTCCAGTGCCTCGATGCCTGCGCTATCCAGCACTTCCTGCTCGATGCCCAGGGAGCGGCGCAGGGCGATGTCGGCCTGGGCGCCTTGCAGGCCGCGTTCGGTGGTGTAGGCATACAGGCAACCGTTGTTGCGGATCAGCGCGCGTGCTTCCGGGGCGGCCTCGAGCAAGGGCTCGTAGCCGCTGTAGGTGTCGCGGAGCAGGCGGGCGAGTCGCTCGGCGTTGAGTTGTGCGCGGCTTGTCGTGCATTGGCCCATGAAGCGCAGCAGCCAGGGCATCAGCTCGGGCAGGCGCGACCAGCGCACCACGAAGGGGGAGTCCTGGGAGAACAGCAGATTGGGCAGATTGGACCACACCGACGGGTTGGCGATGGGCGTGCAGGCGTATTCGGCCAGGGTGCTGGCATTGCCGTAGGAGCACTGGCCCGCCAGCTCTTCCGGCTCCAGCAGGATGACCTGATGGCCGTCGCGGCGGAGCCAGAGTGCGCAGGCGACACCGATTGCGCCGCCACCGATGACGACGATTTCGTTGCGTGTAGCGTTCATGAATTATCCCTGGAGTGGCGGGGCGGGGCGCTTCTGGCCAGACGTGCGATGACATCCAGTGCGCGGGTGAGCTGCTCGCGCGTCGGCGCCGCCGAAAGGTTGATGCGCACGGCGTTGGGCACGTGCTCGGGGTCGAGGCTAAAAGCCGAGCCGGGCAGCACGGCTACGCCGTTCTCCAGGCAGGCCTGGGTGAAGTCTGCGTCACGCCAAGCCTCGGGCAGGGTCAGCCAGGCATGGGGCGCGGTGGCGCCGCTGCTCACGTCGAGCCCTTCCATGGCCTGCTGCAGCAATGCCTGGCGCGCGCGCAGTTCCTCGCGCTGGACGACGACCAGGTCACGCGCCTTGCCGCTCTCGATCAGTCGGGTGGCGACCAGCGCCGACAGCGGAGCGATGCTCCAGCAATCCACTCGCAGGCTGGCGCTCATGTCAGCTACCAGGCTGGGGGGCGCGAGCACGAAGCCGATGCGCAGCCCCGGTGCGACGCATTTCGACAACGACGTCAGGTACAGCGTCTGTTCGGGCAACTGACGGGCCAGCGGGGGCGGCGAGTCGTCGAGAAGCGGTCTGTACACATCATCTTCGATGAGCAGAACGCCGGCCTCCTCGATGACCTTCAACAGCGCGTTGCGGCGCTCCTCGTCGAGGGTGATGGCGGTCGGGTTCTGGATCGAGGTCACCAGAAACACCACGCGCGGCGAGTGTTCGACACAAGCCTCGCGCAGCGCCTCGGGGAGCATGCCGCGTGCGTCGGTGCGCACGCCGACCAGATTCAGGTCCAGCGTGCGGCACAGGGCGGTGATGCCCTGATAGGTGACATCGTCGGCGAGCACCGTTTCGCCCGCCTCGGCGAGGGCGCGCAAGGCCAGCGCCAGGCCATGCTGCGCACCATCGCACATCACCACCTGCGAGGCGTTGGCGCCCAGGCCCTGTTGGCGTAGCCAGTGGGCGGCGGCTTCGCGCGCCCAGCTCGGGCCTTCGGATGGGTGATAGTCCTTCATCGAGTCGAAGCGCGGGTCTTTCGACAGCTCCGGCAGTAACGCCGCCAGCACATGGTTGTAGGCGTCCGTCGCGGGGCGGTTGACGCTGAGGTCGATGGTTCCCGGTTCGTTGCGTGGCGCCGACTGGAACTGGGTTTCCCGCGCACGGTGGGCAGACACCCGAGTACCGCGCCCCGGACGGGTATCGATGAGTTCGGCGTCCTGCAGCATCGCCATGGCACGGGTGACCGTGGCGATGTTGACGTTGAGGCGGCTGGCGAGCTCGCGGTGCGGTGGGAGCTTGTCACCCGGAGCGATCTGCCCCGAGCGGATGCTTTCCGCCAGCGCATTGGCCAGTTGTTCGTACAACGGTTCCGAGCGACTGCGGGAGGAGTGCAGTTCTTTTTCGGTGGCAGAGAGCAGTGCTTCGAGCATGGAGAGTGTTCCGGAACGAATTGTATCGCTTGTAATGGTGATTCTACCGCTATTGAGGCGTTATACCAGCATGGTCCGCCAGTAATTCGTTTTTGCTGGAGGTGTTGTAATGGTTGTATCGCTTGTGTTTTGCTGGTTGTATTGCTGATGTCATGCGCAATATCGCTTCCACCAGGCCCAAGGAGGGCAACTATGCAATCCCTACGCAAGATATTCGCCGTTGGCGCAACCGCGCTTACGCTCGGTTTAGGTTCATTTTCCAGCGCATTCGCTGCGGACGTATCGCTGCGCATGACGCACCTGTTCCGTGCCGACTCGGACGCCGGCAGGGCCGCGCAAGCCTTCGCCGACGAAGTGAAGCAGCGCAGCGATGGCCGCATAGAGGTCACCGTATACCCGGCCAGCCAGCTCGGCGACTGGACCGAAACCCACTCGCTGCTGATGCAGGGCGCCATCGACATCGGTCTGCAGGCGCTTTCCACCAACTTCGACCGACGCCTGGCCATTGCCTGGTTCCCCTATATCGCACCGACCTACGCCGAAGCCAAGACCGCTTACAGCCGTGGTGGCTTCGCCTACGACATCGTCGACGAACTGATCCAGAAGCAGGGCCTGCGACTGCTCGGCGTGTTTGGCGATGGCATGGGCGGCGCGGGTTTCGCCAAGGACGTCAGCAACCCTGCGACGCCGGGCGAGGATAAGCACTTGCGTATCCGCGTTTGGCCGGGTGGCACTACCCACCGCGTGCTGATGGAGAAGATGGGCTTCCAGGTGGCGACCATCCCTTGGGCAGAGCTTTACACCGGCATGCAAACCGGCGTGGTGGATGGCCAGATTGGCGGTTCGCCGGAGATGACCTACAGCAACTTCAAGGACATCACCAAGACCTGGGTGCAATACAACGATCACCTGGAGCTGGCCTGGTTCGTGATGAACAGCGAGCGTCTGGGTTCGCTTCCTGAAGCCGACCAGAAACTGCTGGTCGATGTCGCTCAGGATATCTCCTCCAAGCGTTTCGACAGCGTCGAAGCGGCCGACGAGCGCCAGCTGAAAGCATTGGAAGCCGGCGGCACCAAAGTCGTTCGCCTAACGCCCGAGCAGCTGCAGCAGATGGCGAGCTTCACCCGCGAAAAAGTCTGGCCGGTGATCGGCGAAGAACTGGGCGACGACGTGATGGCCAAGCTGCGCGCCGGCATCAAGCAGAACTGAGTGTTTGCGATCGAACACCGAGAGAGGTAACCCATGTCGAACGTCCTTCGCGGACTGCGTGCGGTCTGGTACGCCAAGATTTACCTGCAGCGCATCCTGGTGGTGCTTGCAGGGGTGAGCCTGACCGCGCTGATCTTCACCCAGGTGGTCTCCCGCTATTTCTTCGAGACGGCCATATTCGGGGTCGAGGAGATCGCCTGCTACGTCGCGGTATGGATGTACTTCCTCGGTGCTTCGGTCGGCGCGGAGCAGCGCGGGCATATGTCCGCGTCGCTGGTCGAACTGCTGCTGCGCGGTGAAACCGCGCAGCGGTTGGTCCGGTTGCTGGTCTGCGTGCTTTCGGTGACGCTCTGCGGCTGGATGACGATATGGGCCTGGGGCCTGGCGCGCTGGTCGCTGAAGCTCGGCATGATGTCCACCGAAATCAACCTGCCGGTGGGGTATGCGCAGTTGGCGATGCCGGTGGGCCTTGGTTTGATGACGCTGTATTTCCTGTTCGAGCTGATCGAACTGATCGTTCACTGGAAGCGGGAAGCGATTTCACATGATTGAGTACATCCTCATCGACGCCGCGATTCTCTGCGTGCTGCTGGTAATCGGCTTGCCGGTTCCGCTGTGTTTCGCGGCCGCGGTGCTGTTCCTGTTCAGCGTGGGCAACTTCGGCAATCCCTCGTTCCTGGTGAGCGCTGGATTCAGTCAGGTCTCCTCGGTGGTCCTGCTGGCGATTCCCCTTTACATCATCGCCGGCACCATCATGAGCCAGGGAGGCATCGCCGCCCGGCTGATCGACCTGGCGGAGTCCATCGTCGGGCGTTTTCGCGGCGGCCTGGGCATCGTCGTGATCCTCGCCACGGCGGTATTCGGGGCTATTTCCGGCATGGCCTCGTCGGCGGTGGCGGCGATCGGCACGACGATGATTCCGCGGATGGTCGAGAACGGTTACGACCGTGGTTACGCTGCCAGCCTGGTGGCCTGTTCCTCGGTACTCGCGCTGCTGCTGCCGCCGAGCGCCTCGATGATTCTCTACGGCTGGGTATCCGGTACCTCGATCACCGCAGCCTTCCTGGCGCCGATCCTGCCGGCGTTCATCCTCATTCTGCTGTTCGGGTTATTGAACTGGGTGCTCACGCGCAAGATGCCGTTGCGCCGCGAACCGGCGCTGCCGGCCCGCGAGTGGGGGCAGGAAATCGCCCGTCGGGGTCGCCGCGCGAGCCTGGGCCTGGTCATGCCGTTGATCATCCTGGGCTGCATCTACGGCGGCGTCACCACGCCGACCGAGGCGGCGGCGATCGCGGTCATCTACGCCGTCCCGCTCAGCGTGCTGATCTATCGCGATATGGGCTGGAAGGATCTCTACACCACGCTTTGGAAGTCCGGGCAGATGACCGGCGTGCTGCTGGTGCTGGTGTTCTTCGCCTCGATGCTGTCGCGCATGCTGACCATGCAGAACGTGCCGCAACTGATGCTCGAAGGCTTCACCCACGTCAGCGAGAACCCGCTGGTGTTGCTGCTGATGGTCAACCTGTTCCTGATCGTGGTGGGCATGTTGATGGACGACGCCAGCGCGATCCTGCTGGCGACGCCGATGCTGATGCCGATCATGCACAACCTGAACATCGATCCGGTGCATTTCGCCGCGATCATCGCCACCAACCTGGGCATGGGCCTGATCACGCCGCCCACCGCACCGCTGCTCTATCTTGGCTCACTGGTGGGCAAGGTGCCGCTGGTCAGGATGCTGTCGCCGACCATGGTGTTCCTGCTGTTCGCCTACATGCCAGTGGTGCTGCTCACCACCTACGTCCCGGCGCTGTCGCTGACGCTGCCGCGTCTGATGGGTTATTAAGGGGCCGAGATGATCTATCGACATCGGGTCGGAATCCGCGAGTATCGTTTCGAAGGCCTGGCCCAGTTGATGGCGCGCGCTACCCCGTTGCGCTCCGGCGACGTGCTGGCAGGTATCGCGGCAAGCAGTGCCGAGGAGCGTGTCGCCGCGATGCGCGCGCTGGCAGAAGTGCCGTTGAAGCGCTTTCTCGAGGAGTGGCTGATCCCGTACGAGAGCGACGAGGTGACGCGGCTGATTGCCGACCGCCACGACCCCCAGGCGTTTGAACCGGTCGCCGACCTCTGCGTCGGCGAGTTTCGCGACTGGCTCCTTTCCGACGCTGCCGACGAGACGGCCCTCGCGGCCTTGCGCCAGGGGCTGACGCCGGAAATGACCGCGGCGGTGAGCAAGCTGATGCGGGTTCAGGACCTGATCCTGGTGGCACGCAAATGCCGGGTCGTCAGCCGCTTCCGCAACACCCTCGGGCTGGGCGGGCGGCTATCCACCCGGCTGCAGCCAAACCACCCCACCGACGACCCTTCGGGGATCGCCGCGTCGCTGGTCGATGGCCTTCTCTACGGTAACGGCGATGCGGTAATCGGCATCAACCCGGCCACCGACAACGTGCCGGCCGTGGCCCGCCTGCTGCACATGCTCGACGAGGTGATCCGCAGTTACGAGATTCCCACCCAGTCGTGCGTGCTCACCCATGTCACCAACACGCTGCAGGTGATCGAGCAGGGCGCGCCCGTCGATCTGGTCTTCCAATCGATCGCCGGCACCCAGAAGGCCAACGAGAGTTTCGGCATCTCCCTATCGCTGCTACGCGAGGCGCATGAGGCGGGCCTTTCGCTGCGTCGCGGAAGCGTCGGCGACGATCTGATGTATTTCGAGACCGGGCAGGGCAGCGCACTGTCTGCCGATGCCCATCACGGCGTCGACCAGCAGACCTGCGAGGCGCGCGCCTATGCGGTGGCCCGCGAGTTCAGGCCGTTGCTGGTGAATACGGTGGTCGGCTTCATCGGCCCCGAATACCTGTACGACGGCAAACAGATCATCCGCGCCGGCCTGGAGGATCACTTCTGCGCCAAGCTGCTTGGCGTGCCGATGGGCTGCGACATCTGCTACACCAATCACGCCGAAGCCGATCAGGACGACATGGACATGCTGCTGACGCTGCTGGGCAACGCCGGGATCAACTTCATCATGGGAATTCCGGGCTCGGACGACGTGATGCTGAACTACCAGACCACGTCCTTCCACGACGCGCTTTACGCTCGCCAGGTGCTTGGACTGCGTCCCGCGCCTGAGTTCGAGGCCTGGCTGGAGCGCATGGGCATCTTCGATGCGGCCGGACGTATTGCCGTCGCCGAGCAGTTGCCGGCGCCCTTCGCGCGGGCTCTGGAAGCGTTGCGATGAGCGGGCATCGCGGCGTTACCGGCAATCCCTGGGAGTCCCTGCGTCAGTTCACCGATGCGCGCATCGCGCTCGGGCGCAGTGGTTCGAGCCTGCCGACACGGCCCTGGCTGGATTTCCAGCTGGCCCATGCCCAGGCGCGCGACGCCGTGCATCTGCCGCTGGACACTGAGGCACTGCGGGCCGAGCTGGCGCAGCGCTTCGACGAGGTGCTGACCCTGCACAGCGCCGCGGCGGACCGCCAGACCTATTTGCGTCGGCCCGACCTCGGGCGCCGCCTCGAGGAAGCCTCAACGCGGGCGCTGGAGGCCCGGGCGGGGGCGTCCTGCGACCTGGCTTTCGTGTTGGCCGACGGTCTCTCGGCGAAGGCGCTGCAGCAGAATGCGTTGCCTTTCATCGATGCCCTGCTTCCCGCCGTCCAGCGCGCGGGGCTTTCCGTCGGACCGGTCTGCCTGGTCTCGCAGGGCCGGGTGGCAATTGGCGATCCGATCGGCGAGCGCCTCGGTGCGCGGCTGGTACTGGTGCTGATCGGCGAACGCCCCGGCCTCAGTTCGCCGGACAGCCTGGGCTTGTACCTGACCTACGCACCGCGCAGCGGCCGCAACGACGCCGAGCGCAATTGCATCTCGAACATCCGCCCCGCCGGGCAAGTCCCGCAGGAGGCGGCGCAGCGCGCCCTCTACCTGGTGCGAGAGGCGCTGCGCCGGCAGCTGTCGGGGGTCTCGCTGAAAGACGAGACGCAGACTCTCGAGGTTTCGGTGAGCGGTGCGCGCAACGATTTCCGGCTCACCTTCGATGAGCCGTCCAACCCTGGAGAAACACCATGAAGTATCAGGTTCGCCCCGGCGTGGAGAGCTATGGTCACGCCATCGGCATCCTGCTGATCGATTGCTCGACACCGTTCGTCCCCGGCGATGTCGGCAATGCCTCCACCTATGATTACCCGGTGCTCTACCGCACCGTGCCGGACGTGACCCTCGAGCGGCTCATCGAGCAGGGCGACGAGAGCCTGGTGCAGAACGTCATCGACACCGCGCTCGAGCTGCAACGCATGGGCGTGCGCGCGATCACCAGCGATTGCGGCTACATGGTGCGTTACCAGCACAAGGTCGCGGCGGCGCTGGATACCCCGGTGATCCTCTCCAGCCTGCTGCAACTCCCGATGATCGAGCGCACCCTCGGGCCGCAGCGCAAGGTCGGCATCATCTGCGCCAACGCGCGGCGGCTGACCCCGGAGCTGCTGGCGATCGCCGGGCTTTCCGATCCCTCGCGCGCGGTGATTCGCGGCCAGGAAGACCAGCCGCAGTTCCGCGGCCCGATCCTCGACGAGACCGGCACGCTCGACCAGGAGGCCATCGAGGCGGAAGTGGTGGCGGTGGCGCGGGAGATGGTGACGACGCACCCGGAGGTGGGGGCGATCCTCCTCGAATGCTCGAACCTGCCGCCTTACGCGGCGGCGGTTCAGGCGGTCACCGGGCGCCTGGTCTTCGACTTCACCACGCTGATCGACGGCTTCCAGCATGCCTCGCGGCGGCGCCGCTTCGCCGGTATCTACTAGGTCCTGCGGCGCTTGCGCAGCCGTCGCCAACCGAGCACCACACCGCTCAGGCTGATCACCAGCCCGCCCAGGCTGAAGGCGAGCATCAGCACGTCGCGCAGCAGCGGGCGTTGCAGCAGCGGCTGCCAGTCCCAGCTGTGCAGCAGGTTGAACAGCCAGCGCGCCAGGCGACGGCGTTCGTCCAGCTGCTCCAGCAGCGCGCCGCTGCGTGGATCGATGTGCAGCCAGGTGCCGGCGGCATCGTCGACGCGCACGCGCAGCACCGGAAGGGGGCGTTGCAGGCCGCCGTTCATGCTCTGTTCGGCGCGGGCGAAGTAGTAGAAGTCGTAGGCCGGCAGCTCGTCGAAATCCATCGCCGTACCTGGCGCCATCGCCTGAACGGCGCGGCGCAGGGTGCTTTCCGGCAGGCGCCGCAGCGGCTCGTTCGCGTCGTCCATCGCAAGCACGCGGCTGTTGCCGTCGCCCTCCAGCGCCTGCAGGACGCCTTCGCCGCCGACCATCCGCCACTCCAGCTCGCGCGGCTGCAGGCCCGCCTGGCGAAAGCGTGCCAGTGCCTCGCGCACCGGCAGCGGGAACGCCTCGGCACGCAGGGCGCCGCCCTGGTAGGCCGATGCCGTCAGCCTGGATTGGCTGTCCAGCAGTTGCCAGGGGCGCAACGACATCAGCCCGCTGAAGGTCCAGGCGATCACCACGCCGCCAAACAGCAACCCGCCGATGTGGTGCCAGCGCGCGAAGCCGCCGCGATAGGGCGAGCGCGAGCCGCTGCGATAAGGGCGGGAGAAACGCCAGCGCAGCACGCCGACCACCTGCCCGAGCAGCGCCATCGCGGTGGCGGCGAGCGCCGAGTAGATCACCAGGTTCGACCACCAGGGGCCGCGCAGCGGATACAGCCAGTGCAGCCAGGCACCGATCCAGTTCCAGGCCCGTTCGGTGCGGGTCGCATCGCGCACCACCGCGCCGCTGTGGCTGGAGATGTACAGCTGGCGACCCTCGGCATCGTCCAGTTGCACCCGGTGCAGCGGACGATCGCCGTCCAGCGCGCGGCTGTGGGTCCAGGCGTCCTCTTCGACCAGGCCCAGGTAATGCGCCGTGGCGCGTGGATCGAACTGCCGCGCGCTGGCCAGCGCGCCGGCTTCGTCGACCGGCGCGATTCGCCTGCCGTCGAGGGCGTCCAGCGTCACGCCGCTGCCATCGGCATAGCCGAGCAGGTAGCGCGGGCGCCCCTCGCTGCTGCTCAGGCGCAGGCTTTGCGGGGCCTCGTCGCGGCCGCTGGCGGCGAGCACCTGCGCCAGGTCGATGCAGCAATCGCGCGCGGGCAGCTCCGGCAGGTGCGCCAGGTGTTCGCCCGGCGTCAGCTTGGGGTAGCCGACGTAGAGCATCACCATGCCGGAGACGAACCACAGCGCCATCAGCAGACACAGGCCGATACCCAGCCAGCGGTGCCACAGATAGAAGTAGCGCTTCATCGGCGGCCTCAGAAGCGCGTGTTCAGCGACAGCTCCAGGCTGCGTGGTTCGCCCACGTAGTACTGGCTGTTGCTCTGGTGGATGAAGCGCGCGTAGACCTCGTCGGTGAGGTTGCGCAGTCGCGCGGTGAGGTCGGTGCGCTCGTCGACGCGGTACTTCACGAAGGCGCCGAGCAGCGTGTAGGAGGGCACCCACATGGTGTTGGCGTTGTTCGCGTAGACCGAGGCCACGTAGCGCGCATCGACGCCGCCCTGCCAGCTCGGGTCGAAGTCGTAGGTCAGCCAGAGGTTGCCGACGCGCCCGGGGATGTTCACCGGCGTCTTGCCTTTGCGCGACACCGGAACGCCGCCGGCGACCTCGTTGAAGTCGTCGTAGCGCGCATCGACCCAGGCGAAGTTCGCCTCGGCCAGCAGGCGCTCGGTGACCTTGAACGAGCCGGCCAGCTCGACGCCGTCGGAGGTCTGCTGGCCGGCCTGAATGGTCGCGTTGGCGTTGTTCGGGTCGGTGACCGGGAAATCCTTGCGCACGATGCGGTAGGCGGCGACCGTGGCAGAGGCACGACCGTCGAGGAAGTCCAGCTTGCTGCCGACCTCGACCTGGCGCCCGGTGCTGAGATCGAAGTCGCGCACCTGGGTGGCGCTGGCGCCGGTCAGCGTACCGCCCGGCGGCTCGGCCGAGGTGCTGTATTGCACGTAGAAACTGGCGTCGTCGCTGAGGTCGAAGACCAGTCCGGCGCGCCCGGTGATGGCGTCCCAGCGGCGATCCACCTGCACGGCATTGAGGTGGTCGGTGACGCTGAAGTCGATGTGGTCGTAACGCAGCGCGGTGACCAGCGACAGGCGTTCGCCGAGTTCCTGGCGGTTCTCTACGAAGGCCGAACGGGTCTCGATCTCGTTGCTGCGGGATTTGCGCGCGGCCGCGCTCATGCCGGGGATGTCATCGAAATGGCCGGGGTCGAAGTCGCCCGGTGCGACGCTGTCGAAGGCGCCGCCCGAGCGCGGATACACCGATTGCTGGTTGACGCTGTAGTCCGCCCCCAGCGCCCAGTCGCTGGCGAGACCGAACAGATGCGCCTGGCGCAGCAACTCGAAGCGGTTGCCGTTGAGCTCCTGGTCGTGGCGCTGCCGGTAGCCGCCGGAGCGGTTGATCGCCGAGTTGTCGGCGTTGTAGGCATACACCTCGAGGTTGCGGTAATCACGCTGGCCTTCGTAGTGGTAGAAGGTGTTGCGCAGCGAGGTCTGCTCGTCGAGGCGGTAGTCGGTGATCGAGCGCAGCCAGCGGGTGCGCTGCTCGTAGCGGCCGTCCTCGACGTTGTAGTTGGCGAAGCGTTCGTGCCGGTCGATCTTCAGCTCGCCGGCTTTCGGGTTGAGCGTCGGCGTGCCCCAGTACGGGCTGTCCTCCTGCTCTTCCAGATATTCGATGGCCAGGGTGTGCGAGAGATCGGGCGTGAGGTCGCTGAGCAGCGAGAACGCCAGGTTGTTCGCGACGCGCTCCTGGCGATCGATGTAGCCGTTGCTGCTGTCGCGGCTGAAATCCACCCGTGCGTAATGGCGCGGGCCGGGGCCTTCGTTGAGCGCCTGGTTGTAGCCGATGGCGGTCTGCCGGGTGTCGAAACGGGCGTAGCTGATGCGCGCCTCGCCGGCACTTTCCTCGCGGCTGGCCAGCTTGGTCACGTAGTTCAGCGTGCCACCCACCGAGCCGCTGCCATGGGCGAACGAAGAAGGCCCGCCGATCAGCTCGACGCGGTCATAGATCCAGGCGTTCACCGGGCGATTGGCCGAGCCGTATTGCAGGCTGATGCCGTTGAACAGCTGGTTGACCTGGGCACCGTTGAAGCCGCGGTAGGCGACGTAGCCGCCCCAGCCGGGCGGCGCCGAGGCGTTCACGCCGGGCAGCGCGTTGGCGACCTCCTGGAAATCGCGCGCGCCGAGGCGTTCGATGCGTGCGCGATCGGCAACGCTGACCGAGGCCGGGTTCTCGCGCAGGGTCAGGCCCAGGCGCGAGCCGGTGTCCGCCGTGTCGTCGAGGTGCAGGCCGCTGTTTTCTTCCTGCTCGGCGCTGACGCTGGCGCCGGGCAGGGTGAGGGGCGGATGGTCGGCGAACGCGGGGGTGCAGAAGCCGGCGAGCAGCGCCAGCGGGAGGCTGAAATCTTTCATCGTTGATGACTTCCATGCGAGGACGGTCGCTCTCCCGTGGACCGTGCGCGCAGGCGCCGGCCGGGAAGGGCGTGGAGAGTTCAGGGCGATGGAAGCGTCAGGGCGAAGCGCGGGGGTTTATCGAAGGCCAGAGGTGGCGCGGTGGCGGTTGGGCGAAGGTCAGCGCCAGCAGCGGGGCGATGCCCGGAGCGGCGAGCGCCTGCACGAGCCAGCCGTTGCTGTTGATCGCCACGGCCACGGAAGCCGAGGAGCACAGCGGGCACGCATTCATCGACGGCAGCGTGGACTTGCCATCGGAGGAGGGCGCATGGCTGCCGTGGTCGGCGCTCTCCGCCGAGCAGAACCCGCCTTCCAGGCCGCTGAGGCTGAGGGCGCTCATCTGCCCGTGATGCAGACCGCAGGCGAACAGATTGAGCAGGACGCAGGCGAGCAGCATCCAGGCAATCAGTGAGCGGTCTTGGCGGGCGATCTTCATGGGCGGCGACTCTAACAGCGTCGCGCCGCCGGGCAAACACCCGGCGCGCGGCGCGCGGCGCTCGCCTCAGTCGCGGCGGTGCAGCGAGCGGCCGGCGGCGAAGGTTTCCTTCACCGCGCGGTCGTCGCCCAGGGTGATCAGCGCGAAGAGTTTCTCAGCGAAGGTCTTCGCCTGCTTCAGGCGGAACTCCAGCAGCGGCGTGGCCTTGTAGTCGAGGACCACGAAGTCGGCCTCCTTGCCGGCGGCGAAGTTGCCGATCTTGTCGTCGAGGTACAGCGAGCGGGCGCCGCCGAGGGTCGCCAGGTACAGCGACTTGAAGGGGTTCAGCGATTCGCCGCGCAACTGCAGCACCTTGTACGCCTCGCTCAGGGTGGTCAGCTGGGAGAAGCTGGTGCCGCCGCCGACATCGGTGCCTAGGCCGACGCGCACGCCATGGCCTTCCACTCGCGGCAGGTCGAACAGTCCGCTGCCGATGAACAGGTTGGAGGTCGGGCAGAAGGCCACCGCCGAGCCGGTTTCGCCGAGCCGGGCGCATTCCTCGTCGCACAGGTGCACGCCGTGGGCGAACACCGCCCGCGGGCCGATCAGCCCGTGGTGGTCGTAGACGTCCAGGTAGTTCTTGTGCTCGGGGAACAGCGCCTTCACCCAGTCGATCTCCTTGAGGTTCTCGGAGAGGTGGGTGTGCATGTACAGGTCCGGGTACTCGCCAAACAGCTTGCCGGCCAGCGCCAGTTGCTCGGAGGTGCTGGTGGGCGCGAAGCGCGGCGTTACCGCGTAGCTCAGGCGGCCCTTGCCGTGCCAGCGCTCGATCAGCGCCTTGCTGTCGGCGTAGCCGGATTCCGGGGTGTCCTGCAGGAAGTCCGGCGCGTTGCGGTCCATCAGCACCTTTCCGGCGATCATCCGCAGGTTGCGCGCCAGGGCGGCCTCGAAGAACGCGTCCACCGACTGCTTGTGCACGCTGCCGAACACCAGCGCGGTGGTGGTGCCGTTGCGCAGCAGCTCACCGAGGAACACCTCGGCATTCTCGGCGGCCACCTCGGCATCGGCGAAACGGCCTTCGGCGGGAAAGGTGTAGGTATTCAGCCACTCCAGCAACTGCGTGCCGTAGGAGCCGATCACGCCGACCTGCGGGAAGTGGATGTGGGTGTCGATGAAGCCCGGCGTGATCAGCGCGTCCGGGTACTCGGTGACCGTGACGCCGCTGAAGCGCTCCAGTAATTCTTCGGCCGGGCCGACCGCCAGCACGCGACCATTTTCGACGACCAGCAGGCCATCCTCGAAATAGGCGTAGGACTGCTCGACGCCGACCTTCGAGGGATCGGCCAGGCTGTGGAGGATGGCGGCGCGGTAGGCCTGGGTGGTGTGGCTCATGATGCGAGGTCTCATGCGTAGGGTGCGCTGTGCGCACCGAAAAATGGGGTGGGGCAGTGGGCGCGCAGCGCACCCTACACGGGCATTGACTCAGGAGCGGCGTGAGGCAGGCAGTAGCTTCGCCACGCCGGACTCGCCTTTTTTCACACTCTGGCCAAAACCTGCGTTGTAGGTAGCGATCACTTCACCGGCGATGGAAATGGCGATCTCCACCGGCAGTTTGCCTTTCACCTCGGCGATACCCATCGGGCAGCGCATGCGTTGCAGCAGCTCGCTGCTCAGGCCGCGCTCGCGCAGGCGATGCTCGAACCTGGCGCGCTTGGTCTTCGAGCCAATCAAGCCGAAGTAGGCAAAATCACCACGTTTGAGGATGGCCGCGGTCAGCTCAAGGTCGAGTTGGTGGTTATGGGTCATGACGATGAAATAGCTGCCGGCGGGCATCGCCGCGACTTGGTCGACCACGTCGTCGTCGAGAACCCGGACCACGCCGGCGGGAATCGCGGGCGGAAACTCGGCCTCGCGCGAGTCGATCCAGCGCACCTTGCACGGCAGCCCGGCGAGCAGCGGGACCAGCGCGCGACCGACGTGGCCGGCGCCGAACACGGCGATCTGCGCCTGCGGCTGGCCCATCGGCTCGAACAGCAGCACGGTGGCGCCGCCGCAGCACTGGCCGAGGCTGGCGCCGAGGGAGAAGCGCTCCAGGCGGGTGTCCTGAGTGCGCGCCGCGAGCATCTCGCGGGCCATTTCCATGGCCTTGAATTCCAGGTGCCCGCCGCCGATGGTCTCGAAGGTCCGCTCGCGGGTGACGACCATCTTCGAGCCGGCGTTGCGCGGCGTCGAGCCACGCTCCTCGATGATGGTCACCAGCACGCACGGCTCGCCCTGCTGCTGCAGGTCGGCAAGGGCATTGATCCAGCCGGTGTTGCTCATGTCGTTAACCTCGTCGGCTGCCGCTTGTTGGCGGGGCTTCGGTGGGCTGAAGCCCACCCTACGTTGACCTGGGGCGCCGTATCCGCTGGTAGGGTGGGCTTCAGCCCACCGTGCGTTGCATCACGCCTCGACCGTCGCCTGCGGCTCGGAGGCCGCCTGCTGCTTGAGCGTGCGCATCTGTTCCACGCCCCAGAGCACGCGCTCCGGGGTGGCAGGGGCGTCGATCCGGGGCTGCACGCGGTAGTCGCCGAGGCTCGCCACGGCATCCTTGATCGCACACCAGGCGGAAATGCCGAGCATGAACGGCGGCTCGCCGACGGCCTTGGAATGGAACACCGTCTGCTCGGGGTTCTTGCGGTTCTCCACCAGCTTCACGCGCATGTCCAGCGGCATGTCGGCCACGGCGGGAATCTTGTAGCTCGCCGGACCGCTGGTCATCAGCTTGCCCTGTGCGTTCCACACCAGCTCCTCGGTGGTCAGCCAGCCCATGCCCTGGACGAAGGCGCCTTCCACCTGGCCGATGTCGATGGCCGGGTTCAGCGAGTCGCCGACGTCGTGGAGGATGTCGGCGCGGAGCATCTTGTATTCCCCGGTCAGGGTATCGACGATCACTTCGGTGCAGGCGGCGCCGTAGGCGAAGTAGTAGAACGGCCGGCCGCGCGCCAGGCTGCGGTCGTAATAGATCTTCGGCGTGCGATAGAAACCGGTGGACGACAGCGACACCTGGCCGAAATAGGCGAGCTGGATCAGCTCCTCGAACGACAGGTAGCGCTCGCGGGCACGCACCTGGCCGTTGCGGAACTCGACTTCCTCCGGACCGATGCCGAAGTGCCGGGAGGCGAACTCCACCAGGCGTTGCTTGATCGTCTCGGCGGCATTCTGCGCGGCCTTGCCGTTCAGGTCGGCGCCGCTGGACGCGGCCGTCGGCGAGGTGTTCGGCACCTTGTCGGTGTTGGTGGCGGTGATCTGGATGCGCGAGATGTCGACCTGAAAGACTTCGGCCACCACCTGCGCGACCTTGGTGTTCAGGCCCTGGCCCATCTCGGTGCCGCCGTGGTTCAGGTGGATGCTGCCGTCGGTGTAGACATGCACCAGCGCGCCGCCCTGGTTGAGAAAGCTGGAGGTGAAGCTGATGCCGAACTTCACCGGGGTCAGCGCCAGGCCCTTCTTCAGGTACGGGCTCTGCGCGTTGAAGGCGCGGATCGCCTCGCGGCGTTCGGCGTAGTCGGCGCTGGCTTCCAGCTCGGCGGTCATTTCCGCCATCAGGTTGTGTTCGACCGTCTGGTAGTAATGGGTGACGTTGCGCTCGTCCTTGCCGTAGTAGTTGAGCTTGCGCACGGCCAGCGGGTCCTTGCCCAGCTGGCGCGCGACGGCGTCCATGATTTCCTCGATGGCGACCATTCCCTGCGGGCCACCGAAGCCGCGGTAGGCGGTGTTCGAGGCCAGGTTAGTCTTGCAGCGGTGGCCGTTGATCTCGGCATCGCCCAGGTAATAGGCGTTGTCGGCATGGAACATGGCGCGGTCGACGATCGCCCCGGAGAGGTCTGGCGAATAGCCGCAGTTGCCGGCCAGCTCGATGCGAATGCCGTGCAGCAGGCCATCGTCGTCGAAACCGACGTCGTACTCGACGTAGAACGGGTGGCGCTTGCCGGTGATCTGCATGTCGTCCACACGCGGCAGGCGCATCTTGGTCGGCCGCCCGGTGAGCCGCGCGATCACCGCGCAGAGGCACGCCGGCGCCGCCGCCTGGGTTTCCTTGCCGCCGAAACCGCCGCCCATGCGGCGCATGTCGATGACGATCTTGTGCATCGGCACGCCGAGCACCTCGGCCACCAGCTTCTGCACTTCGGTGGGGTTCTGCGTCGAGGTGTAGACGATCATCCCGCCATCTTCGGCGGGCATCACCGAGGAAATCTGCGTCTCCAGGTAGAAGTGCTCCTGGCCGCCGATGTGCAGGCTGCCCTGCAGTCGGCGCGGTGCGCTGGCCAACGCGGCGGCGGAGTCGCCGCGCTTGTGCTGGTGGCTGTCGAGGACGAAGTGCTTGTTGCGCAGCGCCTCGACCACATCGAGCACCGGCTCCAGGTCTTCGTACTCGATGATCGCCGCCATCGCCGCCTTGCGTGCGGTTTCCAGGCTGTCGGCCGCCACTGCGACGACGATCTGCCCGACGTACTGGACGATGTCCTCGGCCAGCAGCGGATCGCCCGGCAGTACCGGACCGATGTCCAACTGGCCGGGCACGTCCTTGCTGGTGATGGCGATAGCCACGCCGGGAATCGCGTAGCAGGGCGCGGTATCGATCTTCAGGATGCGCGCGTGGGCGCGGTCGGAAAGCCGCGCGTAGACGTGCAGCTGGTTGGGAAACTCCAGGCGGTCGTCGATGTACACCGCCTCGCCGGAAACGTGCTTGTCGGCACTCTCGTGCTTGAGGCTGCGACCGACACCGGTGGTCAGCTCGGCGCGGAACAGTTCGGCCAGTTCCTCCTGGCTTTTGGTCGGCTTATGCATAAGCGGTGACTCGCGTTTCGGTGGCGGGGCGCTGCTGCTCGGCGAAGCATTTGCGCAGCAGGTTCTGGGCGACCAGCAGGCGATACTCGCGGCTGGCGCGGAAGTCGCTGAGCGGGGTGAAGTCCTCGGCCAGCGCGGCGCAGGCGCGCTCGACCGTGTCGGCGTCCCAGGCGGCGTCGGTCAGCACCCGCTCGCAGGCGGCGGCGCGCCTGGGAATCGCCGCCATGCCACCGAAGGCGATGCGCGCCTCGCGCACCAAACCGCCGTCGAGGCTTAGGGCGAAGGCGGCGCAGACCGCGGAAATGTCATCGTCCAGTCGTTTCGACACCTTGTAGGCACGGAACTGCTGCCCGGCCGTCGCGCGCGGGACGATGATCTTCTCGATGAACTCGCCGTCCTCGCGGGCGGTGATCTTGTAGTCGATGAAGTAATCCTCCAGCGCCAGCTCGCGGCTCGCCGCGCCCTTGCGCAGGACGATGCGCGCGCCGAGGGCGATCAAGAGCGGCGGGGCGTCGCCGATCGGCGAGGCGTTGCCGATGTTGCCGCCCAGGGTGCCCTGGTTGCGGATCTGCAGTGAGGCGAAGCGCTGCAGCAACTCGCCGAAATCGGCGTACTCGCGGTTCAGCACCTCGAAGCAATCGGTGAGCGAGGTGGCGGCCCCGATCTCGATACGCTCGTCGAACACCTCGACGCGCTTCATTTCCTCGACATGGCCGACGTAGATCATCACCGGCAGTTCGCGGTGGAACTGGGTGACTTCCAGCGCCAGGTCGGTGCCGCCGGCGAGCAGGCGCGCCTGCGGATTGGCGAGGTACAAATCGGCGAGGTCGGCGACGGTCAGCGGCAGCAGGCAGCGCTTGCTGCCGTCGCTCAGCTCGGCGGTACCCTGCGGGGCGATCGCCTTGAGGCGGGCGATGGTCTCGGCCTCGGCGGCGTCGAACTGATCGGGTTGCGCCTGGCAGCAGCTCTGCTCGGCGGCGTCGAGGATCGGCCGGTAGCCGGTGCAGCGGCACAGGTTGCCAGCCAGCGCCTCGTGCACCTGGTGCGCATCGTGGCCTTTGCCGGACTGGTTCTTCTGCAGGGCGAACAGGCTCATCACGAAGCCCGGCGTGCAGAACCCGCACTGCGAGCCGTGGTGGTCGACCATCGCCTGCTGCACGCTGTGCAACCGGCCCTGGTGCTTCAAGTCCTCGACGGCGATCAGTTGCTTGCCGTGCAGCGCGGAGACGAAGGTCAGGCAGGAATTCAGGGTGCGATAGCGGATGCGCTCGACGCCATCGGTGCGGGTCAGCTCGCCGACCACCACGGTACAGGCGCCGCAGTCGCCGGAGGCGCAGCCTTCCTTGGTGCCGGGTTTGCCAACGCGTTCGCGCAGGTAGCGCAGCACGGTGAGGTTGGGGTCGAGGTCATGCTCGCTACGCAGCTCACGGTTGAGCAGAAACTGGATCAAATCGACCTCCGGCAAGGTTCTTTTCAGGCATGTTTTGCACGCGTGGAATCTAGGGTCGCTTGACTTGCAGGTCAATAAAAATTGACTTCAAAGTCAGAAAAAAGCCCGTGACTGTGTCTGTTCACGGAGCGGAACCCTGAATTCATAGCGGATTCTGTGCCAAATGCCCGTGACGATGGCCGGGCGATACGGCCGCGTCATGCGGTCGGGCGGCGGCCACGCGCGCAGGCCGTCGCTGGCCGGTCGTGACGATTTGTGGTGCGCGCTGCGCCGATGCGGGGCGTCAGGCTTCGGCGGTCGCGCTGGCGCTGCGGCCGTACTGGACGATCACCCGTGGCAGGTTGGCCAGCGATTCGCTGCTCTGCGCCGCGCCCAGGCGCAGCGCTTCCTTGGGCATGCCGAAGACCACGCAACTGGCTTCGTCCTGGGCCACGGTGCGCGAGCCGGCCTCGCGCATGGCCAGCAGCCCGCGGGCGCCATCGTCACCCATGCCGGTCATGATCACGCCGATGGCGTTCTGCCCGGCGTGGCGGGCAACCGAGCGGAACAGCACGTCCACCGAAGGCTTGTGTCGGTTGACCGGCGGGCCGTCGAAGACCTCGACGAAGTACTGCGCGCCACTGCGCTTGATCTGCATGTGCAGCCCGCCTGGCGCCACCAGCGCCAGGCCGGGGCGCACGCGGTCCATGTGCTTGGCCTCGCGCACCTCGATCTTGCAGACGCTATCGAGGCGCTGGGCGAAGGCGGCGGTGAATTTCTCCGGCATGTGCTGGACGATGACGATGCCCGGGCAATCCACCGGCAATTGCCGCAGCAGCACTTCCAGCGCCTGGGTTCCCCCGGTCGAGGTGCCCAGCGCGACCACGCGGTCGGTGGTGGTGAGCAATGCCTTGGCGGCCGGATGCCCGGCGTCGGGCGAAGTTTCCGGCGCGGACTCCCGGGGCGCTGGCTTGCGTGGCATGGCGTGGGGATGGCTGCGCGCCGCCAGTTCGATCTGCCTGATCAGCTCGCCGGAAATCTGCTGCAGGCTCACCTTCAGGCCCAGCTTGGCCTTGGTGAATACGCCCACCGCGCCCGCGGCGAGGGCGTCGAGCGTGATCGCGGCGCCATCCTCGGTGAGCGTCGAGCAGATGATCGACGGCGTCGGCCGCTCGGCCATGATCTTGCGCAGGAAGGTGATGCCGTCCATGCGCGGCATCTCGACGTCGAGCACCAGCACGTCGGGCCAGTCCTTCTGCATCTTTTCCAGGGCGAACAGCGGGTCGGACGCCTGGCCGATCACCTGGATGTTGGGGTGGCTTTCAAGGCAGGCGGTGAGCACCTGGCGAACCAGCGCCGAGTCGTCGATCAGAAAGACCTTTATTTTTTTACCAGTATCGACCTTCGCGACCATCATCGGTGCATTCCTTGAAAGGTGTCAAAGGCGCTCGAAGACCGAAGGCCTCACATTGCGCACGGGCAAGTCGAAACCGTGCAGGCTTTCAGCGTGGCCGATGAACAAAAGGCCGCCGGGGCGCAGGCGCTCCAGAAGGCGCGCGACCATGGCGAGCTTCTCGTTGGCGGTGAAGTAGATGAGCACATTGCGCAGGAAGATCACGTCGAACGGCCCGACGCCCTGTGGCAGCGGGCGCGACAGGTTGACCTCGGCGAACGTCACCCGGTGACGCAGCGGCTGGCCGATGCGAAACAGCCCGTCGCTTTCTTCGATGCCGCGCAGGCAATGGCGCTTGAGCCAGCCGGCGGGAAACTGCTGCGCCTGTTCCATGGAATAGGTGGCCGAGCGCGCCCGTTCCAGCACGCGGCGGCTGAGGTCGCTGGCGAAGATCGACCAGTCCTGCGTGCGGGCATTCTCGGCGACGCACATCGCCATGCTGAAGGCTTCCTCGCCCGAGGAACTGGCGGCCGACCACAGGTGCAGCGGGCGGCGCTGGCGGCCGACCCACTCGCCGAGCACGTCGAAGTGCTGCGGCTCGCGGAAGAAGTAGGTTTCGTTGGTGGTCAGCAGATCGACGACCATCCGCCGCTCGTCTTTTTCCACTGGGTTTTCCAGGACTTTCAGGTAGTCGCCGTAACTGCTCAGGCTGCGCGCGCGCAGGCGGCACATCAGCCGCCCGGCCATCAGCGTGCGCTTCTGCTCGGCCATGCGGATGCCCGACGCCTCCAGCATCATCTGCTGGAGGTGGCGGAAATCCTGGTCGCTGAGCTTGGGCAGGTTACGGGTAGGCATCAGCCGGCCTGCTGCGCCAGCGCAAGTTGCAGGATGTCGTCCAGCGACAGCACCCGGCGCACGTCGAGGACGATGGTGAAGCCACGCTCGTCGCGCGCCATGCCGGCGATGAAGTCGGTGCGGATGCCGGCGCCGAACGCCGGCGCCTGCTCGACGTCGCCGGGTTCGATGTCGAGCACGGCGTCCACCGCATCGACGACCAGGCCGATGTTCTGCTGGGCGTCGTCCAGGTTCAGCTCGATGATCACGATGCAGGTGCGGTTGCCCGCTTCGGTGCGCTCGAAGCCGAAGCGCGCGGCCAGGTCGAGCACCGGCACCACATTGCCGCGCAGGTTGATCACGCCGTGAATGAAGCCGGGCATCATCGGTACGGTGGTGATCTGGCCGTACTCGATGATCTCCCTGACCAGCTCGATGGGCAGCGCGTAGCGCGCCTGGCGCACGCGGAACGAGAGGTGCTGCACGGCGCCTTGCGGGCTCTCGTGGGCGAGGATCGACGGATTCATGCGGGGCTCCTGTCAGTTGAAGCTGACGAAATGGCCGTCATCATTCTGCAAGCGGGCGACCTTGTGCTCGACACGCTGCGGACGACGCAGTTCGCGCACGTTCTTCGGCGGCTCGTTGCGGCGGGCGGGCGCGGTCGGCTTTTCTTCCAGGCGGAAGTAGCCTATCAGCTCCAGCAACTGGCTGGCCTGGGCGTTCATTTCCTCGGAGGTGGCCGCCAGTTCCTCGGAGGCCGAGGCGTTCTGCTGGGTGATCTGGTTCATCTGGCTCATGGCGATGTTGATCTGCGCCGCGCCGCTGCTCTGCTCCTGCGACGCCGCGGTGATTTCCTGGACCAGGTCGGAAGTCTTCTGAATGTTCGGCACGATCTGGTCGAGCAGCACGCCGGCCTGCTCGGCCAGGCTCACGCTGTTGCTCGCCACGCCACCGATTTCCTGCGCGGCGACCTGGCTGCGTTCGGCCAGCTTGCGCACTTCGGCGGCCACCACGGCGAAGCCCTTGCCATGGTCGCCGGCACGCGCGGCCTCGATGGCGGCGTTCAGCGCCAGCAGGTTGGTCTGGTAGGCGATGTCGTCGATGATGCCGATCTTGTCGGCGATCTGCTTCATTGCCAGGACCATGTCGCGCACGGCGCGGCCGCCCTCGACCGCATCGTTCGCGGCCTTGCCGGCGATGCCGTCGGTGATCTTCGCGCTCTCCGTGTTCTGCGCGATGGAGGCGGACATCTGCTCCACCGAGGCGCCGGTTTCCTCGACGCTGGCGGCCTGTTCGGTGGCGGCCTGGCTCAACGACTGCGAGGTGGCGCTGACCTCCTCGGAAGCCGAGGACAGCGAGTCGGCGGCGCTGCGCACGTCGCTCATCACCGCGCGCAGGCGTTCCGCCATGTTCTGCATGGAGGCGAGCAGGGCTCCGGTCTCGTCCTTGCTGTCGACCTGGATGTCGATGTTCAGATCGCCCTCGGCCAGCGAGTTGGAGGCGCTGACGGCGCGGTTCAGCGGGCGTGTGATGCTGCGGGTGACGAGGATGCCGATGCCGAAGCCGATCAGCGAGGCGATGATCACCAGGGCAATCATCTGCGTACGCGAATCCAGATAGATGCTGCTGATTGCCTCGTTAGCTTCGCCGGCGCGGGTCTTCTTCATCGCTACCAGATCGCTAATAGTATTGTCGGCAGCATTACCCTCGCTGCGCAGTTGCGGCATCAGCGCGCTGAACTCGGTGGCTTCGGCCAGGCGCCCGGAGTTCTTGTTCATCAGCAGCATCTGCTGAGCGGTCTTCTCGTAGGTCTCCAATTGAGTAGCCAGCTTCTGCAGCTTGGCCTTGCTCTCGTCGCTTTCGAAGCTGCTGCGGGCTTTCTCGAGGTTCTCGTGAAGCGCCTTGAAGGCTTCCTGTACCTGAGCCATGGTCGCCTCGCGCTCTTCGACAGAGGTGGCCAGCAGGCTGCTGCGCATATGGCGACCGGCATAGATCAGTTGCAAGTTGGCGTTCTGCATGGCTTCGAGGGCGAACAGCTCGCGCTCGTACATGCGGTCCGACAGGTCGTTGACCTTGCCCAGGTTGACGATGCCCAGGGCGCCGACCAGAGCGGTCAGGATCACCACCAGGGTAAAGCCGGCGATCAGGCGTACGCCGATCTTCATGTTGCGGATGAAATTCATGGTGGTTCTCCTAGGAGCCGAGGGAGTCTTGGTGAGGCTTGGCCGAGCGGAGTTCGCCCGGATTGCTGTCGACGTTCTGCTGCAGCTGGCGAAACAGGCTGGCGATGTCGAGGATCAGGGCGATCTGCCCGGAGCCCAGGATCGTCGAGCCGCTGATGCCTTGCAGGTGCTGGAACAGCAGCCCGAGAGGCTTGATCACGGTCTGCAGCTCACCGTGCAGGTTGTCGACCACCAGGCCAGCCTGTTGCCGGCCGAAGTTGACGACGACGATGTTGCGCCGCTTGCTGTTGCTGGCCGGAAGCTCGAAATGCGCGCCCAGGTCGATGCACGGCAGCGGCTTGCCGCGCAGGTTCAGGTAACCGTATTTGCAGCCGGCCAACTGGACGTCGTCGAGTTCCAGGCATTCGGTGACCATGTCCAGCGGCACCACGAAGAACTCTTCGCCGAGGTTGACCAGGAAGCCGTCGATGATAGCCAGGGTCAGCGGCAGGCGGATGCGGAAGGTGCAGCCGACGCCGCGCGTGGAGTCGATCTCGACGCTGCCGCGCAGGGCATCGATGGCGCTGCGCACCACGTCCATCCCGACGCCACGCCCGGAAAGGTCGGAAACGGCGTCGGCGGTGGAGAAGCCGGCGGCGAAGATCAGCATGTGGATGGCGTGTTCGTCGAGGTTGCTCTGTTCCTCGATCAGCCCGCGGGCGATGGCCTTCTCGCGGATGCGCTCGGTGTTCAGGCCGTGGCCGTCGTCGGAGATCTCGATGACGATCATCCCCGACTCGTGGTAGGCGTTCAGGCGCAGGTTGCCCTGCGCCGGCTTGCCGGCGGCGGCGCGTTCCTCGGCGGGTTCGATGCCGTGATCGATAGCGTTGCGCACCAAGTGGGTGAGCGGGTCGGCGAGCTTGTCGATCACCGACTTGTCCAGTTCGGTGTCGGCGCCGTGGATGTCCAGGTGGATGTCCTTGCCCAACTTCTGGCTGACGTCGCGGACCACCCGGTGGAAGCGGTTGAAGGTGTCGCCGATCTCGATCATGCGCAGCTTCAGCGCCGCTTCGCGGATCTGCTCGACGTGCTGGTTGACCACCTGGGTGCTCTCGATGCAGATCGCATTGCCCTGGGCCTGGGCGTGCAGTTGAGCACCGGCGGCGCTGATCACCAGTTCGCCGACCAGGTTGATCAGCTCGTCGAGCTTGTTGGCGGCGACGCGAATCTGGCTGCTTTCGCTGGCCTTGCGCTCGCGCGACGAGTGCTGCTTGGCCAGCGCGGCATCCACCACCTGCGGCGCCACGCGGCCGCTTTCCACGAGCAGTTCACCGAGTGCCTGCTTGGGCGCGCCCTCGGCGACGTGCGCCTGGGCGGAGAGGCTCTCGGCCAGCTCGTGCTCGGTGAGCAGGCCGCTGGCGACGAGGATCTGGCCGACACGCTCGTCGGTTTCCGGAAGCGCCTGGATCAGTGCGAGGTAATCGCTCAGCGCGCTGTCCGGCGGGAGGATGCGCAGGGTGCAGAAGTCCAGGATGAACTCGAAGACCTCCTCGATCTCGGCCTTGCTCGCCTGGGTCTGCAGGTCGATTTCCAGGCCGAGGTGGCAGCTCTCCGGGTCCAGCTCGGCGAGTTCCGGCAGGGCATCGTCGATGACCTCGAGAAAGCGGATTTCGCCCAGCCGCGAGAGGTAGCGAACGAAGGAGGCGAGGTCGAAACCGTTGCGCAGCAGGTCGGCATGGAAACGCAGGGAAATGTGCCAGTTGCCTTCGCGCGGGGCGCCCGACTCGGCAGCCGGTTCGGCGCTGGCGCCGACCGCCGGCGCCTGGCCGCCGTGCTCGGCGAGTGCCGCCAGCAGTTGCGCCTGGTGCGCGTCGTCCACGTCGAGGGTGCCGTTGGAAACGTCGATCAGCTCGACCATCGAGGCGATTTCGTCGAGGCAACGCAACATCACCGAAATCGCCGCCGGGCTGAGCGTGCGCAGGCCGTCGCGGACCTCCATCAGCAGGCTTTCCAGGTGATGGGTGAAATGCGTGATCGGCGTCAGCGAGAACAGCCCGGCCGAGCCCTTGAGCGTGTGCATGGCGCGGAACAGGCCGTTGATCGCCTCTTCGTCGTGGGGCGTGTCGTCGAGCAGCAGCAGGTATTCCTCGGCCTGCTTGATCAGGTCGCGGCCCTCTTCGATGAATCCCTGCAGCAGTTGGCTCCACTGGTTCTCGTTGAGCATCGTCGTCTCCGGATCAGCTCGCCACGGCGGCGGGGTAGAGCGACTGCAGGCGCAGCAGCTGGAACAGCTCGATGACGCTTTCGGCCGGGTTGCACAGGCTCAGGCCGACGCTGGCGCGCTGTTGATGGCGTTGCACCGCGATCAGCAGTTGCACGCCGGCGCTGTCGACTTCCTCCAGCCCGGCGAGGTCCAGCTGCCAGTCGCGTGGCGGTTGCCGGAGCAGCACGTCGAGCAGCGCGGCGTGGGCGTCGCGCACTTCGTAGATGGTCAGCGCGCCGCTCATGTGCAGGCACGCAGGTTGGCTGTCGAGGTCCGCCGTGAGCTGGAACATCTCAGCCGACCAGCTTGTCGACGGCCGCGAGCAGTTGCTGCGGCTGGAAGGGTTTGACGATCCAGGCCTTGGCTCCGGCGGCCTGGCCTTCGGCTTTCTTGTTCTGCTCGCTCTCGGTGGTGAGCATCACGATCGGGGTGAAGCGGTAGTCGCCGAGCGCCTTGACGGCCTTCACCAGGCCGATACCGTCGAGGTTGGGCATGTTCACGTCGCTGATGATCAGGTTGATCTTGCGCCCGTCGAGCTTGGTCAGCGCATCGCGTCCATCCACGGCCTCGATCACGGTGTGCCCGGCCCCGGACAGGGTCATCTTCACCAGTTGGCGCATGGAGAGAGAGTCGTCGACGATGAGGATGGTCTTGGCCATTAGGTGGTTACCTGGCGGAAGCGGTCAGAAAAAGGTGACGTCGTTTTGCGTCGCGCGGCTCTTTGCGCCGTGGCGCTCTTCGTCGGTGGTGAACTGCTGACGCAGCTCGTCGAGCCAACGCTGCGGCTGGGCGAGGCTGCCATCCTGGTCGCGCAGCGCCTGCTGCAGGCGCTGCAGGTCGAGCTGCAGGTGATCGAGCATCTGGTCCGAGCGGTCCTGGAACTGCAGGCCGACGATGATTTCGCGGATGTCGCCCTGGACCATGCGCGCGTCCTGCTGCAGCTGGTCCGAGGTGAGGGTGAGTTCATGCAGGTTGGCGCTCAGGCCCTGCATGACCTCGCCGGCCACCTCGTCGAGGTAGTGCAGGTTCGCCTCTTCGCTGCTCGAGAGCTCGTCGGCGGCGGTCACCGTGGAGCGGATCGCCTGGTTGATCTCGCCGACTTTCTCGACCATGCGCTGGCCGGTTTCGGCGGAGAGGGTGGAGAGCTTGCGCACTTCGTCGGCGACCACCGAGAAGCCGCGGCCGTATTCGCCGGCGCGGGCGGCCTCGATGGCGGCGTTGAGCGCCAGCAGGTTGGTCTGGCTGGCGATGTCCTGGACGCGCTTGGACATCGCCTGCAATTCGCTGGCGTAGGCGTTCAGGTGGCCGATGGTGCCGAGCAGCTCGCGCTTGCGCCCGTTGGCCCCGTGAAACGCTTCCACCACCTGGTCGAGACGGGCGTGTGCCTGGCGCAGGCTGTTGGTGACACCACCACCGCCGATCACCTCGTCGGAGCTGGACAGGGTCTGGTCGAGGCGCTGGGTGAGGCCGGAGAAGCGTCCGAACAACTGGTTGATGTTGGTCTGCAGCAGGCTGCGCACCTGGCTGAGGTTCTGTTCCCAGGCGGGCAGCACGGCATTCAGCAGGGGCTCCACATTGACGCGCTCGGGCTCGACGACCGGTGTGGCGAACTGCTCCTGTACCTTCGGCTGGCGCGGGCGCATCGGCCAGGCGGCTATTGCCACCAGTACGCTACCGGCTACGCTGATCCACGGTGAGAGCAGCAGGCCGGCGAGGCTGATGGCGAGTCCGATCCAGAGGGTGAGATAGGCGAGCAAGAGGGCGATTCCCGGTTGGCGTTGTCAGGCTCAAACGATAGACAGCCATCGCAGCCAGCGAAATCAGGGAATCCCCTATGTCGCCTAAGGGTGATCCGCTGTGGCTTCGACAGGGCACCGCAGGCATGATGGCAAACCGCTACGTTCAGAACCCGCCAGCCCGGCCGATAACCGGTGAACCAAGGCCCACGGGCTAGCACTACCAGGCAACCCTTTCAGGAGCGCATCATGGCCGGCATCCTCGATTCAGTGGATCAACGCACGCAGTTGGTGGGCGAGAACCGCCTGGAAATTCTCATGTTCCGCCTGGCGGGGCGGCAGCTCTTCGCGATCAACGTGTTCAAGGTGCAGGAAGTGCTGCAACTGCCACGCCTGACGCTGATGCCGCAGCGCCACCGCTGCGTCTGCGGGGTGATCAACCTGCGCGGGCAGACCCTGCCGGTGATCGACCTGTCCCAGGCGATTGGCATGCGTCCGCTGGTGCCGAACGAGAAGAGCACCATCATCGTCACCGAGTACAACCGCTCGGTGCAGGCCTTCCTGGTCGGCGGCGTCGAACGCATCCTCAACCTCAACTGGGAGTCGATCCTGCCGCCGCCCGGCGGAGCGGGGCGCCAGCACTACCTGACGGCGATCACCAAGGCCGACGATCAGTTGGTCGAGATCATCGATGTGGAAAAGGTCCTCGCCGAGATCGTCCCGTACAGCGCCAAGGTCTCCGGCGACCGCCTGGCCGATCCGATCTTCGAGCGTGCCCGCGGTCGCGAGGTGCTGCTGGTGGACGACTCCAACGTGGCGCTCTCGCAGCTCAAGGAAACCCTGTCGCAGCTCGGCCTCAAGCTGCACACCGCGAGCGACGGCCTCAAGGGCCTGCAGGCGCTGAAGAAGTGGGCCGATGAAGGCCATGTGATGACCGACAAGCTGCTGATGGTCTTTACCGATGCGGAAATGCCGGAGATGGATGGCTACCGCCTGACCACGGAAATCCGCACCGATCCGCGTCTGAAGGATCTCTACGTGGTGCTGCACACCTCGCTGTCCGGCAGCTTCAACGAAGCCATGGTGAAGAAGGTCGGCTGCGACAACTTCCTCTCCAAGTTCCAGCCCGACAAGCTGGTCGACGTGATCCGCGAACGCCTGCTGCTGGACGGCCCGGCCTGACCACGGGCGTTCGCATCGCCTTTTCGCGTGGGCCGGAAGCCGCCCGCGCCTGACGCGATGCAGCTGCCGCGGCGGCGCTTCACGGGTTATCCTCGACGGCCTTTTTCACGTCGCCCAGGATGCCGCCCATGCACCTCTCCGCGCTCTATCGTTTCCCGCTGAAATCTGCCATCGGCGAAGCCTTGTCGGTGTCGCCCGTTGACAGCCTCGGGCTGCACGGCGACCGCCGCTGGCTGGTGGTGGACGCGAGCAACGGGCGCTTCCTCACCCAGCGCCTGTTGCCGCAGATGACCCAGTTGCTGGCGCGCTATGCCGCGGACGACGCGTTGACCTTGAGCGCGCCGGGCCTCGGCGAGATTCAGGTGGCGGTGCCGGCCGCCGATGCCGAGCTGCGCGGCGTCACCGTCTGGAGCGACAGCCTGCGCGTGCCGGATGCCGGCGACGAGGCCGCGGCCTGGCTCAGCCAGTTGCTCGGGCGTGCCTGCCGCCTGGTCTACCTGCCGGTCGAGCGTGCCCGCCAGGTGAACGCCGGCTCCGGCGCGACGCAGGACAGGGTGGCGTTCGCCGACGGATTTCCCCTGCTGCTGATTGGGCAGGCATCGCTGGAAGACCTTTCCACGCGTGTTGGCCGGCCGCTGGAAATGCTGCGGTTCCGACCCAACCTGGTGGTCGACGGCAGTGCGGCCTACGCCGAGGATGGCTGGAAGCGCATCCGTATCGGCGGCCTGGATTTCCGCGTGGCCAAGGGCTGCTCCCGTTGCATCATGACCACCCTCGATCCGCGCAGCGGCGAACGCAGCGCCGACCGGGAACCGTTGGCCACGCTGAAAACCTATCGCGAGCGCGATGGCGAGGTGTACTTCGGGCAGAACCTGATCTGCGACGGCAGCGGCGTGCTGGAAGTCGGCATGCCGCTGGAACTGCTGGAGTAAGGCCACTGCGCGCGGCGGAGCCGGTCCGCCGCGCTCTTCAGACCGGCATCACTGGTCGTCGAAGAAGCGTTCGTGCCAGTCCACCAGGGGCTGCGGCGCGTTGAGCTTCTGCCCGTAGATCACCGCGTAGGTCAGCACGTTCTGCACGTACTGGCGGGTCTCGTCGAACGGAATGCTTTCCACCCAGACATCGAACGCCAGGTGATTGGCACCGCGTAGCCATTGGCGCACGCGGCCGGCGCCGGCATTGTAGGCCGCCGATGCCAGTACCCGGTTGCCGTTGAACTGCGCATGCACCTGGCTCAGGTAGGCGGCGCCGAGCTGGATGTTGGTGGTCGGGGTCAGTACGTTGTTAGGGTTGGCCAGCGGAATGCCGAACTTGCGCGCGGTTTCCTTGGCGGTGGCCGGCATCAGCTGCATCAGGCCCATGGCGCCGACGCCCGAGCGGGCGTCGGCCATGAAGGCGCTTTCCTGACGGGTGATGGCGAATACCCAGCTCGAATGCAGGCCGCGGACCCTGGCCTGTTGCACCAGGTCGGCGCGATAGGCCATCGGGAAGCGGATGTCCAGGTCGTCCCAGTACTGCGCCTGGCTGATGGTGCGGATCGCCGGGAAATACCACTGCATGTCGTAGGCGAGTTTCGCCTGGGCGACCATTTCCGCCTGATTGAAGTGGCGGCTGACGTGGTACCACTCGCGCCGCGCATCCACCACCTGGCCGCGCGCGTAGAACTCCAGCGCACGGCGGATGCCGGGAGTGTTCTGCACTTTCTTCACCAGCTTCGGATCCAGCAGCAGCGGCTTGTTGTTCAGCTTGTACGGCGCCTGGATACGGTCGGCGGCGAGGAAGCCGTAGAAGTCACGTTCGGCCGCCACCGGTTTGTACAACGCCTGCAGCAGCGCGCTCTGTGGCTGCGCCAGTTGCAGGCTGCGCGCCTGCCAGTAGCGCCAGCGGTTGGTCTCGGCGAGTTCCTTGGGCAGCCGGCGGGTCAGCTGGTAGGCCTCGTCCCAACGGCCCAGGCGCAGCAGCAGGCGCAGGCGCCACTCGGCGACGGTCGGGTCGCGCAGGTCAGGGTCGTACTGGGTCATCACGCCGAGGGCGCGGGGGTCGAAGCTCTTCGCCAGGGTCAGGCCGATCTCGCGGGCGATGGAAACCTTCTCTTCCTTGGAGAAGGCCATCTGCCGGGCGTAGCCGTCGAGCAGGGCGAGGGCCTTTTCCGGGTCCTGGCGCGCCAGCCGGCGCAAGCCGAGGCCGACGACATCGCCCATGGCCTCGTCGGCCGGGACGAAGCGACCGGTCTGTGTGAGCATCTGCGGCTTCTGCGACACATCGATCAGCAACTGCGCCTGGTTCTGCAGGGTCGGTAGGGTTTTCGCCAGATGGCTGGCGAGCCCGTAGTTGCGCGCCTCGGCCGCCAGCTTGGTGCGCTGCCAGCGTTTGGCCTCGGTGAGCTGGCCGGCGGCGGCCCATTGGTCGAACAGCACATCGCAGGCGGCCGGCTGGGATTTGCCCACCAGCCAGAGCTTCTCGGCGGTCGCATAGCCTTCGGCGGTCAGGCCGTGGGCGAGCTGGTACTGGCCGTTCAGGCAGTCCAGCTCGGTGAAGTTCATCGACTTGTCGTAATGGGCGACGAAGGTCTTCCAGTCGCCACGCTCGGCCAGCCAGCGCAACCAGCGCAGCTTCATCCAGTTGGCCTGGGGCAGGTCGCCGTGCTGGTCGAGGAACCGCTCGATTTCCTCGTTGCTGGCCCATTTCAACCGCGCGGTGAGTTCGTCGTAGGCCAGATAGGGCTCCAGCGGGTAATCCTTCAGCGCGCTGGCGTAGCGCTGGTAGGGGCCGCTGTCGCCCTTCGCCAGGGCAGCCTTCGCCTGGTCGTACATCTGCCGTTGCTCGGGGAGCGAGGCGGCCTGTGCGACGTCGAGCGTGGTGGCAGTGAGGAGCAAACAGGACAAAAGACTGAACAGACGACCGCGCATGACACTTCCGGGCAGAAACCAAGGGATTAGGGAGCAGGCGCTAAGCTTAGCCTGATGCGCCAGGCAGTTAAACGCGGGGCTGTAACAGCCGATGAAGGGAATAACTTCGCCGGTGGGAGCGCCTGGCAGGGTGCGCTGCTGATATCATGCGCGGCCCGTTTTTGAAGAAGATCGTCATGACCCTGCTCAAGCTCTCCGATGTCTCTCTCGCCTATGGCACCACGCCGCTGCTGGACCAGGTTTCCTGGCAGATCGCGCGCGGTGAGCGGGTCTGCATCATCGGCCGCAACGGCACCGGCAAGTCGAGCATGCTGCGGGTGATCAAGGGCGAGCAGTCGGTCGATGATGGCGATGTCTGGCGCGCGCCGGGCCTTAAGATCGGCGAGCTGCCGCAGGAACTGCCGCGCGCCGACGAGCGGACCGTGTTCGACGTGGTCGCCGAGGGGCTGGCCGGCGTCGGCGAGTTGCTCGCGCAGTACCACCACCTGAGCCAGAACATCAACGACCAGGACGACCTGGACAAGCTCATGCATGTCCAGCAGGACCTCGAAGCCCGCGACGGCTGGCGCCTGCAGCAACTGGTCGACAGCACCCTCAGCCGCCTGCAACTGCCGGCCGACAAGACCCTCGCCGAGCTTTCCGGTGGCTGGCGCCGGCGCGTGCTGCTGGCCCAGGCGCTGGTCGCCGAGCCGGACCTGCTGCTGCTCGACGAGCCCACCAACCACCTCGACATCGGCGCCATCGCCTGGCTGGAAGAGGCGTTGATGGGCTTCCCGGGCGCGGTGCTGTTCATCACCCACGACCGCTCCTTCCTGCAGAACCTGGCCACGCGCATCCTCGAACTGGACCGCGGCCACCTGATCGACTGGAACGGCGACTACGCCTCCTTCCTGGTGCACAAGGAGCAGCAACTGGCGGCCGAAGAGACCGCCAACGCGCTGTTCGACAAGAAGCTTGCCCAGGAGGAAGTCTGGATTCGCCAGGGCATCAAGGCCCGCCGCACACGTAATGAAGGCCGCGTGCGCGCCCTCAAGGAAATGCGCAACGAGCGCCGCGAGCGCCGCGAACGCCAGGGCAAGGCGAGTTTCCAGGTGGAAACCGCGGACAAGTCCGGCAAACAGGTGATCGTCGTCGAGCACGTCAGCTTCGCCCATCCGGGCGGGCCGAAACTGATCGACGATTTCTCCATGGTCCTGCAACGCGGCGACCGCATCGGCCTGCTTGGCGCCAACGGCACCGGCAAGACCACGCTGCTCAAGCTGCTGCTGGGCGACCTGCAACCCACCAGCGGCAAGGTGACCGTCGGCACCAAGCTGGAAGTCGCCTATTTCGACCAGCTGCGCCATGCGCTGGAGCTGGAAAAGACGGTGATCGACAACCTCGCCGAGGGGCGCGATTTCATCGAGATCGACGGGCAGAACCGCCACGTGCTGAGTTACCTCGGCGACTTCCTGTTCAGCCCGCAGCGGGCCCGCACGCCGGTCAAGGCGCTGTCCGGCGGCGAGCGCGCGCGGTTGCTGCTGGCCAAGCTGTTCAGCAAGCCGGCCAACCTGCTGGTGCTCGACGAACCGACCAACGACCTCGACGTGGAAACCCTCGAGCTGCTCGAGGAGGTGCTGCTGAGCTTCAAGGGCACGGTGCTGATGGTCAGCCACGACCGGGCCTTCCTCGACAACGTGGTCACCAGCACGCTGGTGTTCCAGGGCAACGGCGTGGTGCGCGAGTACGTCGGCGGCTACCTGGACTGGCTGCGCCAGGGCGGTTCGCCGCGCCTGCTGGGGGTCGGCGACAGCCGCCCGGAGAAGGCCGAGCCGGTGAAAGCCGCTGCACCGGTCGAAACTGCCGCACCCGCGCCGGCGAAGAAGAAGCTCAGCTATAAATTGCAGCGCGAGCTGGAGGCGCTGCCGGGCCAGATCGACGCCGTGGAGCAGCGCATTGCCGCGGTGCAGGCACAGATCGCCGATCCGGCGTTCTACCAGCGCCCGGCGGAGGAAACCCGCGACGTGCTGGCGCAGGTCGACAGCCTGCAGGCAGAACTCGATGCCTTGCTCGAGCGCTGGGCCGAACTGGAAGAATGAGCCGGGAGTAAGCAGTCAGCATGGCCATCGAATATCGCGTCAGCCTGGATGATGAGCATTCGTTCAGTTACCTGATTCAGCTCGATCGCGATTACGACGACGAGCGTGCCGCCGCCGCGCCGAAGTGGACGCGCCTCGCTCACGAACGTTGCAGCAACTGCCCGCTGGAGCCCGAGCGCTTCAGCCATTGCCCGGCGGCGGTCGACATCCATCGGGTGATCGAGGATTTCCACGGCCTGCCGGCGTTCACCAAGGCGCACGTCTGGGTACGCACGCCGGAGCGCGAGTACAGCAAGCTGGTCGGTCTGGAGGAGGGCCTGCGTGCGCTGCTCGGAGTGATCATGGCGACCAGCGCCTGCCCGATCCTCGCCAGCCTCAAGCCGATGGCCCAGCAGCACCTGCCCTTCGCCAGCAACCAGGAATTCGCCCTGCGCGCCGTTTCGCTGTATCTGACGCGGCAGTACTTCAACCTGCGCGAAGGGCGCCACGCGGACTGGGAACTCAAGGGACTGGTGCGGGTGTTCCAGCAGCTGCAGCTGGTCAACCAGGCGTTCTGGCAGCGCATCCATGACACCTGCGAGGGCGACTCCAACCTCAAGGCGTTCCTGACGTTCTTCTCCATGGCGTCGAGCATGACCTACTCGCTGGAGACCCAGTTGCAGAAGATCCGTCCACAGGTGATGAGTGCCGGAGACGGAATCGAGGCGTTGCCGTTCACCTCGCGGCGCGGCGACTGAGAGGGTGGCGGGCGAGGCAGGCTCGCCCGCGCGGAACTCACTGGTCCTTGGTCAGGCGGACCGCCAGCACGTCGCAGGGCGCGCCATGCAGGACATCGTTGGCGGTGGAGCCCAGCAGCAGCGCAAGACCATGGCGGCCATGGCTGCCGACCACGATGAGGTCGCACTTCTGCTCGGCGGCGAGGCGATGGATCTCCTGACGTGGCTGGCCGTAGGCGAGGTGGCGATGCTCCGGGGTGAGCTCCGGATAGCGGCTGGCGAAGCCGTCGAGGCGTTCGCGGGCCTGATCGAACTGCTGCTGCTGGAGCATCGACAGGTCCATCGGTACGTCACCGCCGAACGCCATGGCCATGGGTTCGACGATGTGCACCAGGGAAAGCTGCGCTCCACTGCTCGCCGCCAGTGCCTGGGCGCGGCGCATGACCGGATGACACTCGTCGGCCAGATCGATGGCCACCAGGATGTGCTGGTACGTCATGAGGTGTTTCCTCCTTGGATGTTTGTCTCTTATTAGATGCCGCTGTCGGGCGCCTTGCCATGCTTTTTTTATCAGGATGTCGCTTGTGACGCTGTGGATCATATTGCTGCTCGCCGTGCTGCTCAGCCCGCTGGTATGGCTGCTGCCTTCGCACCGTCAGCGCGGGCAGATGGACGTTCGCCTGGCTGCCCGGCGCCGCGGGCTCGCCATGAACCTGTCGCGGCAGGACTGGCCGCACTGGCTTGAACGCACGCCGCCGAATCCGTGCGCACAGTATCACCGTGCCCGCCGTCCCGGGCGCAGCGATACCTGGTCGTACTGGCAGCACCCATCTGGTGAATGGCTGAACCAGTGGCGTGAGCCCTGCAAAGACGAGCGACTGCTCGCGCAGTTCGCCAGCCTGCCTGTGGATGCCTACCGGATCGAGGCGGGCACGCAGATGATCGGTATCTGCTGGGGTGAGCGCGGCGGTGCCGATGATCTGGACAGGCTTGCGGCGGTACTGGACGCCCTGGCCTGACGGCCGATTTCTTCTTCCTGCCGAGCTGAGCGCGGCTTCCTCCCCGATCTTCTACGCTCTGCGTTCCACCGTACCGGAGGACGCGCGGCGAGCTATCGCCCAGCAAAAGTCTGGCGGCGGCGGTCAAACCGATAGCCAATTGACAAGCACACGCTTTTCCGAGAAGGTGTGCTACCCAAATCAAACGGGCGTATGAATTGAGCGTTTGCCTTGCGGCGCTCTAGAACAACAACCCGAAGATCGCGTCGGAGGGTGTGCCAGCAGCGTCGGATTTCACTCGACGGCCAAGCCGCGGGAAATCCAGTGTCGGTGTCCGATGTGTACTGTTCAGCTTCCATTTCGTGGAGATCAGTTGATGATTTACGAAGGTAAAGCCATCACGGTTAAGGCTCTTGAGGGTGGCATCGTCGAATTGAATTTCGACCTCAAGGGTGAGTCCGTCAACAAATTCAACCGCGTCACGCTGAGCGAATTGCGCCAGTCCGTGGACGCCATCAAGGCAGACAGCTCGATCAAGGGCGTCGTCGTCACCAGCGGCAAGGACGTGTTCATCGTCGGCGCCGACATCACCGAGTTCGTCGACAACTTCAAGTTGTCCGACGAGGAGCTGATTGCCGGCAACCTCGAAGCCAACAAGATCTTCAGCGATTTCGAAGACCTCGCGGTGCCGACCGTCGTCGCCATCAACGGCATCGCCCTCGGCGGCGGCCTGGAAATGTGCCTGGCCGCCGACTACCGCGTCGCCTCCGAGACCGCGAAGATCGGCCTGCCGGAAGTCAAGCTGGGCATCTACCCAGGCTTCGGCGGCACCGTGCGCCTGCCGCGCATCGTCGGTACCGACAACGCCATCGAGTGGATCGCCTCGGGCAAGGAAAACCGTGCCGAAGACGCGCTGAAGGTCGGCGCCGTCGACGCCGTGGTCAAGGCCGACAAGCTCAAGGAAGCAGCTCTGGACCTGGTCAAGCGAGCCATCTCCGGCGAGCTGGACTTCAAGGCCAAGCGTCAACCCAAGCTCGAGAAGATCAAGCTCAACGCCATCGAGCAGATGATGGCCTTCGAAACCGCCAAGGGTTTCGTCGCCGGCCAGGCCGGCCCGAACTACCCGGCGCCGGTCGAGGCGATCAAGACCATCCAGAAGGCCGCGAACTTCGGTCGCGAAAAGGCGCTGGAAGTCGAGGCCGCCGGCTTCGTCAAACTGGCCAAGACGCCGGTTGCCGCGAGCCTCATCGGCCTGTTCCTGAACGATCAGGAACTGAAGAAGAAAGCCAAGCAGTACGACGAAGTCGCCAAGGACGTGAAACTGGCCGCCGTACTCGGCGCCGGCATCATGGGCGGCGGCATCGCCTACCAGTCGGCGTCCAAAGGCACGCCGATCCTGATGAAGGACATCCGCGAGGAAGCCATTCAGCTCGGTCTGGGTGAGGCCTCGAAGCTGCTCGGCAAACAGGTCGAGAAGGGCCGTCTGACGCCGGCGAAGATGGCTACCGCGCTGAACGCCATCCGTCCGACCCTGTCCTACGGCGACTTCGGCAACGTCGACATCGTCGTCGAGGCCGTGGTCGAGAACCCGAAGATCAAGCAGTCCGTACTTGCCGAAGTGGAAGGCCAGGTCAAGGAAGACGCGATCATCGCGTCGAACACCTCGACCATCTCCATCAGCCTGCTGGCCCAGGCGCTCAAGCGCCCCGAGAACTTCTGCGGCATGCACTTCTTCAACCCGGTGCACATGATGCCGCTGGTGGAAGTGATCCGTGGCGAGAAGACCGGTGAAACGGCCATCGCCACCACCGTCGCCTACGCCAAGAAGATGGGCAAGAGCCCGATCGTGGTCAACGACTGCCCGGGCTTCCTGGTCAACCGCGTGCTGTTCCCGTACTTCGGCGGTTTCGCCAAGCTGCTCAGCTTCGGCGTCGATTTCGTCCGCATCGACAAGGTGATGGAGAAATTCGGCTGGCCGATGGGCCCGGCGTACCTCTCCGACGTGGTCGGCATCGACACCGGCCACCACGGCCGCGACGTCATGGCCGAGGGCTTCCCGGACCGCATGGCGGTGGAAGGCAAGACCGCCGTCGACGTCATGTACGAGGCCAACCGTCTCGGCCAGAAGAACGGCAAGGGCTTCTACGCCTACGAGACCGACAAGAAGGGCAAGCCGAAGAAGGTCGTCGATCCGCAGGCCTACGAGATCCTCAAGCCGATCGTCACCGAGCAGCGTGAAGTGACCGACGAGGACATCGTCAACTTCATGATGATCCCGCTGTGCCTGGAGACCGTGCGCTGCCTGGAAGACGGCATCGTCGAAACCGCCGCCGAGGCCGACATGGGCCTGATCTACGGCATCGGCTTCCCGCCCTTCCGTGGAGGCGCGCTGCGCTATGTCGATTCCATCGGTGTCGCCGAATTCGTCGCGCTGGCCGACAAGTACGCCGACCTGGGCCCGCTGTATCACCCGACTGAAAAGCTTCGCGAAATGGCCAAGAGCGGCCAGAAGTTCTTTGGTTAAGAGAGCGAGAGACTATTTATGAGCCTGAATCCGAGAGACGCCGTCATTGTCGACTTCGGCCGCACGCCGATGGGCCGATCCAAGGGTGGCATGCACCGCAACACCCGCGCCGAAGACATGTCCGCGCACCTGATCAGCAAGTTGCTGGAGCGTAACGGCAAGGTCGATCCGGCCGAAGTCGAGGACGTGATCTGGGGCTGCGTCAACCAGACCCTGGAGCAGGGCTGGAACATCGCGCGCATGGCCTCGCTGATGACCCAGATCCCGCACACCAGCGCCGGGCAAACCGTCAGCCGCCTGTGCGGTTCGTCGATGAGCGCGCTGCACACCGCCGTCCAGGCGATCCAGACCGGCAACGGCGACGTCTTCGTCGTCGGCGGCGTGGAACACATGGGCCACGTCGGCATGATGCACGGCGTAGACCCGAACCCGCACCTGTCTCTGTATGCCGCGAAGGCCTCGGGGATGATGGGCCTGACTGCCGAAATGCTCGGCAAGATGCACGGCATCAGCCGCGAAGCCCAGGACCAGTTCGGTGTGCGTTCGCACCAACTGGCGCACAAGGCTACCGTCGAAGGCAAGTTCAAGGATGAGATCATCCCGATGCAGGGCTACGACGAGAACGGCTTCCTGAAAGTCTTCGATTACGACGAAACCATTCGTCCGGAGACCACCCTGGAAAGCCTGGCGGCGCTGAAGCCGGCGTTCAACCCGAAAGGCGGTACCGTGACCGCGGGGACGTCTTCGCAGATCACCGACGGCGCATCCTGCATGATCGTCATGTCGGCACAGCGCGCCCAGGACCTCGGCATCCAGCCGCTGGCCGTGGTGCGTGCGATGGCGGTGGCGGGCGTGGATCCGGCGATCATGGGCTACGGCCCGGTTCCGGCGACCAAGAAGGCGCTGGCGCGTGCTGGCCTGAGTATGGACGACATCGATTTCGTCGAACTCAACGAGGCCTTCGCGGCCCAGGCGCTGCCGGTGCTCAAGGACCTGAAACTCCTCGACAAGATGGAGCAGAAGGTCAACCTGCATGGCGGTGCCATCGCCCTCGGTCACCCGTTCGGCTGTTCCGGTGCGCGGATTTCCGGCACCCTGTTGAACGTAATGAAACAGAACGGCGGTACCTTCGGTGTGTCTACCATGTGCATCGGCCTTGGTCAGGGCATCACCACCGTGTTCGAACGCGTCTAACTCGCTCGGCACGTGAAGCCGGGGCCAGGTGCCCCGGCTTTTTATTTTCTCGGCTGCGGTTTTTCCGCGCTGATCGAGCAGCGAGGCGACATGACTCTACAACCCGGCCTTTACCGTCATTACAAGGGGCCCGAGTACCGCGTGATCGGTGTCGCTCGGCATTCCGAGACGGAGGAGGAGATGGTCGTGTACCAGGCGCTGTACGGCGAGTTCGGCTTCTGGGTGCGTCCCCTGAGCCTGTTTTGCGAGACGGTCGACGTGGACGGCGAACAGGTTCCGCGCTTTGCTCTGATTCGCGCCGAAGCAGCCTCTTTCGAGCTTTAGCAAGCGAAGCGCCGAGCAAGACCGGCGCTTGACCTTGGCTCTCTCGCCACTATATATAGCGGTGCCGCAACGGCGGCCCCCTCGTTTTTTACTCATCCAATTCAGGAATTTTCCGATCCATGGGCAAATCGCTGGTCATCGTGGAATCCCCGGCCAAGGCCAAGACCATCAACAAGTACCTGGGCAACCAGTACGTGGTGAAGTCGAGCATCGGCCACATCCGTGACCTGCCCACCAGTGGTTCGGGGAATGCCGTCAAGGAGCCGGCCAAGCGCGGCAAGGCCGCCGCGGCCGAAGCGCCCGCGCTGTCGCCCAAGGAAAAAGCCAAGCGCCAGTTGTTCACCCGCATGGGCGTCGACCCGGAGCACGGCTGGAAAGCCAAGTACGAAATCCTTCCCGGCAAGGAGAAGGTGATCGAAGAGCTGCGCCGTCTCGCCAAGGATGCCGACACCATCTATCTCGCAACCGACTTGGACCGCGAGGGGGAAGCCATCGCCTGGCACCTGCGCGAAGCCATCGGCGGCGACGACAGCCGCTACAAGCGCGTGGTGTTCAACGAAATCACCAAGAAGGCGATCCAGGAAGCCTTCTCCAAGCCTGGAGAACTGGACATCGACCGCGTCAATGCCCAGCAGGCGCGGCGCTTCCTCGATCGCGTGGTGGGCTACATGGTCTCGCCGCTGCTCTGGGCGAAGATCGCCCGTGGCCTGTCCGCCGGGCGCGTGCAGTCGGTGGCGGTGAAGCTGGTGGTGGAGCGCGAGCGTGAAATCCGCGCCTTCGTTCCCGAGGAATACTGGGAAATCCATGCCGACCTCGGTACCGCCAAGGATGCCAAGGTCCGCTTCGAGGTCGCTCGCGAGAAGGGCGAAGCCTTCAAGCCGGTCAACGAGGCGCAGGCGATGGCCGCCGTGGCCAAGCTCAAGTCTTCCAGCTATAGCGTGATCAAGCGCGAGGACAAGCCGACGAGCAGCAAGCCGACGGCCCCGTTCATCACCTCGACCCTGCAGCAGGCGGCCAGCAACCGCCTCGGCTTCGGCGTGAAGAAAACCATGATGATGGCCCAGCGTCTCTACGAGGCGGGCTACATCACCTACATGCGTACCGACTCCACCAACCTGTCGAACGACGCCATCGAGATGGTGCGTGGTTTCATCGACGGCGAGTTCGGCGCCAAGTACCTGCCCGCCAAGCCGAATTCCTATTCGAGCAAGGAGGGCGCCCAGGAGGCGCACGAAGCGATTCGTCCTTCCGACGTGAACATGCGCCCGACACAGCTCTCCGGCATGGAACGCGACGCCGAGCGCCTGTACGACCTCATTTGGCGCCAGTTCGTGGCCTGCCAGATGCCGCCCGCGGAATACCTGTCGACCACCGTTAGCGTCAAGGCCGGTGACTTCGAGCTGCGCGCCAAGGGTCGCATCCTCAAGTTCGACGGTTACACCCGCGTGCAACCGCAGCAGAGCAAGCCCGGCGAAGACGCCGTGTTGCCGGACATGAAGGAAGGCGAGGCGCTGAAACTGGTCAGGCTCGACCCCAGTCAGCACTTCACCAAGCCGCCGGCGCGCTTCTCCGAAGCCAGCCTGGTCAAGGAGTTGGAAAAACGCGGGATCGGCCGTCCATCCACCTATGCCGCGATCATCTCGACCATCCAGGACCGCGGTTACGTCACCGTGCACAACCGCCGTTTCTATTCCGAGAAGATGGGCGACATCGTCACCGACCGGCTGTCCGAGAGTTTCTCCAACCTGATGGACTACGGCTTCACCGCCGGCATGGAGGAGAACCTCGATGACGTGGCGCAGGGCGAACGCGACTGGAAGAACGTGCTCGACGAGTTCTACGGCGACTTCAAGCACAAGCTCGAAGCGGCCGAGACCGGTGGCAAGAGCGAGGCCGGCGGCATGCGTGCCAACCAGCCGACGCCGACCGACATTCCCTGCCAGCTGTGTGGCCGTCCGATGATGATCCGCACCGCGTCCACCGGGGTGTTCCTCGGTTGCTCCGGTTACAGCCTGCCGCCGAAGGAACGCTGCAAGGCGACCTTGAACCTGATTCCCGGCGACGAGATCGCCGAGGATGACGAGGGTGAGTCCGAGTCCCGCGTGTTGCGAGGCAAGCACCGCTGCCCGATCTGCAGCACGGCGATGGACGCGTACCTGCTGGACGAGCACCGCAAGCTGCACATCTGCGGCAACAATCCGGATTGCACCGGTTACGAGATCGAGCAGGGCACCTATCGGATCAAGGGCTACGAAGGCCCGAGCCTGGAATGCGACAAGTGCGGCAGCGAGATGCAGTTGAAGACCGGCCGTTTCGGCAAGTTCTTCGGTTGCACCAATCCGACCTGCAAGAATACCCGCAAGCTGCTCAAGAGCGGTGAGGCCGCGCCGCCCAAGATCGATCCGATCAAGATGCCGGAGCTCAAGTGCGAGAAGGTGAACGACACCTACGTGCTGCGTGATGGCGCTTCGGGCCTGTTCCTCGCCGCCAGCCAGTTCCCGAAGAACCGCGAAACCCGCGCGCCTCTGGTGCTGGAGCTGATCCCGCACAAGGATGAACTGGACGAGAAGTATCACTTCATTCTCGATGCACCGACGAAGGACCCCGAAGGCCGTCCGGCGGTGATCCGTTTCAGCCGCAAGACCAAGGAGCAGTACGTGCAGTCGGAAGTCGACGGCAAGCCGACCGGCTGGCGCGCGTTCTACGACGGCGGCAAGTGGAAGGTCGAAGACAAACGCTGATGCCCTTGCCGTTGGGCGCGCGGGCGATTGCCCATGCGCCTGCGCAGCGCTAGCGTGGTCCCATTCGCCGGCTCGTTCGCCGGCGCCAGCGTGGAGCAGCAGCATGTCCCATGAGCTCTATACCCGCACCAACCAGAAAATCTACTTCGCCGGACTGGCGCTGGACGGATGGCACAAGGCCGAAGAAGGCGGCGTGATGAACGCGCTGGCGCTGATCCAGGCCGAGCGTGAAGCGGCGCTGTTCCATCTGTATGGCGCCTTGCTCGGCCTATGCCACGAGATTGCAGGGTTCTATCGCCTGCCGAACGCCCAGGCTCCGCGTGCGGAGACGCTGCTCGATCGCGCGCTTCTTGAGGCTGCGCCGAGCCCGGAAATGGCCGAGCTGGTGGAAATGGCGCAGTACCCGGAGACCTGGCTTGGCCAGTTATTGGCGGCCTACGCGCAACTGTTCCGGCCACCGGAGGCGCCTCGCAAAGCCAAGGTCGATCCGTCGACTCCCCTGATCCAGGCGGTCACGCTGGATGAGGAAGAACCCGAGCCGGCGCTGCCTCGCGAGGAATTGGAAGCCTGGCGCCAGCAACTCAAACTACTCGCCTTGCGCTTTCGTGCCAGCCTCACCGAAAGCTGAGGTAAGCCGGTAGGGCATCTGCGCCGTCGAGCAGACGGGGTTCCGGAAGCGGGTGCGCACCGCTCTGCTGCTGGCAAGCGGTCAGGTCTGTTGTCGTGGGCTCAGCACCGGAGTCGAGGCTTGCGGTACTTAACGGTTCCTGTAGGCGACGGCGATCGGAGCCCCGCTTGAGCGCAATGAGCGGCGGTCATCTACAAGCCACAACTGCAGGTACGGGCGTGATGAACGTCGCCTTAGCACTAGGGAGCCATGGTTTCCACTGCTACAATGACGCGCCTTCCATCGAGACCCCTTTCATGCCTACCTCCTTCCTGGAAATCGTCGAACTGCCCGATGGGCGCATTGCGCTGCGCCGCGCCGAGGATGAGGAGGCGCTGGTGGTTCTGGATTTCTCCGAGGATGCCAAAGCGTTCCTGCAGGGCCACCACGTGGAAGTGGCCAAGGCGATGCTGAATGTTGGCGTGCAAATGGCCGGGAAGATGGCCGAAGGGGATTTCGAGCGAGACCAAGAGCCCCGCGTTCTTCATTGAGAAGGGCGAGAGCTGTGCGGTTTTGGTAGAAGCTGCCTAAGCGGGCGCCGGCAGTTAAGCGAGTACGTCGGATCACGACACGTCCCTGTGTCGGCGAAACCTCAACCCAGACGAATGTTCAGGCTCTGCGCGCCACCTTGGCGAGCCGCAGCAGCAAGGCTCGCGCGCGCCGAACGGTCCAGCTGGAGCCAACTGACCACGGTATGACTGCGCCCCAGACGCAGAGCCTCGCAGGTCAACTCCAGCGCGCTCTGCTCGCCGCGTGGCTGGAGCAGCAGAATCCGTTCGCGGTTGAGCCCCGCATCGCGCAGCCAGGCTTGCGTGAGGCTGCCAGGCGGCGCGATCAGCGTGAGCCAGCGTGCGTCGGTTTCCTCGCTGAGTTCGCGCAGCATCGGCGCCAGCAGGTTGAGGCAGTGATTGGCAGCTCCGCGCAGCGATATCTCGCTGAAGGCTTCCGCTTCGTCCAACCAAGGGGAATCCAGCGCCTGGGTCAGCAGGGGGATGGCCGGCTGTGCGAGAAACGCCTCGAACAGCGGCAGTTGCGGGAGGTCAAGCGTCTGCGGGAACTGCATGGAACGTCTCCTTTAGCGGCGAATGACGCCGACACTCAAGCCTTCGATCACCAGGCTCTGTTGTTCGAGATCCACTTCGATGGGCGCGAAGTCGGGGTTTTCCGCGATCAACCAGACCTTGTTGCCCTGGCGCTTGAAACGTTTGACGGTGACCTCGTCATCCAGCCGCGCAACGACCACCTGGCCATTGCGCGCTTCGCGAACCGTGTGCACGGCCAGCAGGTCGCCGTCGAGGATGCCGATGTCCTTCATGCTCATTCCATGCACGCGCAGCAGGTAGTCGGCGCGCGGGTGGAAGAAGGCCGGGTTGATCTTGCAGGACTCCTCGACGTTCTGTTCGGCGAGTATCGGAGCCCCGGCGGCAACGCGACCGATGATCGGCAGCGAGTCTTCGTCCGCCACGGCTTCGCTGCCGGGAATGCGGATGCCGCGCGAGGCTCCCGGCGTCATTTCGATCGCGCCCTTGCGGGCCAGCGCCTTGAGATGTTCCTCGGCGGCGTTTGGCGACTTGAAGCCCAGGGCCTGGGCGATTTCCGCGCGAGTCGGCGGGTAGCCATTGTCTTCCAGGCACTGCTTGATGAAAGCGAGGATCTCGGCTTGGCGTGGCGTCAGTTTCAGCATGGTCAGCGCTCTGGGTTTTTGTACAGTGACTGGAATTATATACAGTGAATCCCCTGTGGCAATCTTTCATTTGCATCCCCGTCGAGCCCGCCTGGCGATGCCTGGATATTGCAAAAGCGCGACGGGCACGGCCAAATGTGACCGGCGCGTCAGGCCAGGCGCGATGCGGCTTGACAGTGGACGGGCTGAAAACGTATGTTTCAAACAAGTGTTTGTCAGGCGATTTGAATCATGGCCCAGTCCGAAACCGTTGAACGCATCCTCGATGCCGCGGAACAGCTTTTTGCAGAAAAGGGCTTCGCCGAAACGTCCCTACGGCTCATCACCAGTAAAGCGGGCGTCAACCTAGCCGCGGTGAACTATCACTTCGGCTCTAAGAAGGCGCTGATCCAGGCGGTCTTCTCGCGTTTCCTCGGTCCCTTCTGCAGCAGCCTCGAGCGCGAGCTGGAGCGACGCCAGGCCAAGCCTGAAGAGAAGGCCAGCCTCGAGGAGCTTCTCGAACTGCTGGTAGATCAGGCGCTTGCGGTCAAGCCCCGCAGCGGCAACGACCTCTCCATATTCATGCGTCTGCTCGGTCTTGCGTTCAGCCAGAGCCAGGGCCACCTGCGCAAGTATCTGGAAGAGGTATACGGCAAGGTCTTCCGCCGTTACATGCAGCTGGTCAACGAGACCGCGCCGCGGATTCCGCCGCTGGAACTGTTCTGGCGCGTGCACTTCATGCTGGGCGCCGCCGCGTTCAGCATGTCGGGGATCAAGGCCTTGCGGGCGATGGCCGAAGCCGATTTCGCGGTGAATACCTCGATCGAGCAGGTCATGCGCATGATGGTGCCGTTCCTAGCCGCGGGCATGCGCGCGGAAACCGGTATCTCCGACGAAGCCCTGGCTGCCGCGCAGATGCGCCCGCGTACCAAGACCGCGGCGCTCTCCGCCCAGGCCTGACCGCGGTGGGCGGGCGAGGGCCGATCGGCTAAGCTAGCGCGCATGCCAAACCTCGATCTGCTGCACATCTCCATCGACGATCAGACGCTCTTCGGGTTTGCCGAAGGGCGCCTCGTGCTGCGTCTGCCGGTTTCCACCGCCGCCAATGGCGCCGGCGAGCGCAACGGCTCCAATTGCACGCCGCGCGGCCTGCACCAGGTTCGCGCCAGGATTGGGGACGGTCTGCCCCTCGGTGCGGTATTGCGGGGCCGACGCTGGACCGGCGAGATCTGGTCGGCGGAGCTGCATGAGCAGTTCCCCGGGCGTGACTGGATTCTCACGCGGATTCTCTGGTTGTCCGGCTGCGAGCCGGGCTTCAACCGCCTGGGGCCGGTCGATACCTTCCGCCGCTACATCTATCTGCACGGCACACCGGACAGCGTCGTCCTCGGTGTGCCCGGTTCCCATGGCTGCATAAGGCTGCGCAACAGCGACCTGCTGGCGCTGTATCCGCGTGTGCCGCTGCATTGCCCCGTTCGTATCGAAGAGGCTGCCCGTCCCGAGTGGATGTCAGCCGAACTCGATTAAGGATTTTCCCGTGACCATTACCCTGCAAGGTTCGCTGATGCTCGATGTCGGCGGCTACTGGCTGACTGCCGAGGACCGCCAGTTGCTGCGTCAGCCGGAGGTCGGCGGCCTGATCATCTTCGCCCGCAACATCGAGCACCCGCGTCAGGTGCTCGAGCTGAGTCGCTCGATTCGCGCCCTTCGTCCCGATCTGATCCTCGCCGTCGACCAGGAAGGTGGCCGCGTCCAGCGCCTGCGTGAGGGTTTCGTACGGCTGCCGGCGATGCGTGCGCTGGCTGCGCAGGCGGATGCCGAAGCGCTTGCCGAGCACTGTGGCTGGTTGATGGCGACCGAAGTGCTGGCGGTGGGGCTGGATATCAGTTTCGCTCCGGTGCTCGATCTGGATCACCAGCGCAGCCAGGTGATCGGTGCACGCGCGTTCGAGAGCGATCCGCTGCGCGCCGCGGACCTCGCCGGCGCGTTCATTCGCGGCCTGCGCGCAGCCGGGATGGCCGCCACCGGCAAGCATTTCCCCGGGCACGGTTGGGCCGAAGCGGATTCCCATGTGGCGATCCCGATCGACGAACGCAGCCTCGAACAGATCCGCGCCTGCGATCTGCAGCCGTTCGCGCGGTTGGCCGGTGAGCTGGACGGGATGATGCCGGCACACGTCATCTACCCCCAGGTCGATGCGCAGCCGGCCGGCTTCTCCCGGCGCTGGTTGCAGGACATCCTGCGCGGCGAACTGGGGTTCTCCGGAGTAATTTTCAGCGACGACCTGTCGATGGCCGGTGCGCATGTGGTCGGCGATGCCGGCGAGCGCATCGAGGCGGCATTGAACGCCGGTTGCGACATGGGGCTCGTATGCAATGACCGCGCGGCTGCCGAGCTGGCGCTGAGCCGTCTGCAACGTCTGCGCGTCGGCCGGCCGGGCAACCTTTCGCGGACGCGCGCGCGCAGCTGGCCCGATACCAGCTATCGCCAGCACCCGCGCTGGTTGCAGGCCACCGCCGCGTTGCGCAGCGCCCAATTGATCGACTAAGGAGCACGCATGACCGTTTACGCCATCATCGGTGGAACTGGCCTGACCCAGCTCGAGGGCCTCGACCTGAGCGTGTCGCTGGATGAACAGACGCCCTACGGCGCGGCCTCGGCGCCGGTCCTGCGCGGCGAGTATGGCGGTCGGGAGGTGCTGTTCCTCGCCCGCCACGGGCATCCGCACCGGCTGCCGCCGCACAAGGTGAACTACCGGGCCAACCTGTGGGCGCTCAAGCAGGCCGGCGCCGAGGCGATCATCGCGGTCAACGCGGTGGGGGGCATCAACCCCGGCATGGGTACCGGGCACCTGTGCGTGCCGCATCAGCTGATCGACTACACCTGGGGCCGCGAGCACACCTTCTTCGATGGCGAACCGCAACCGGTGACCCACATCGATTTCAGCAATCCCTACGATGAGCTGCTGCGCATGCGGCTACTGGAGGCGCTGCAGGCCAGCGGATACGCGTACAGCAACCTTGGCGTCTACGGCTGCACCCAGGGGCCACGCCTGGAAACCGCGGGCGAAATACTGCGCATGGAGCGCGACGGTTGCGACCTGGTCGGCATGACCGGAATGCCTGAAGCCGCCCTCGCGCGCGAACTCGCGCTGCCCTACGCGTGCCTGGCGCTGGTGGTGAATCCGGCGGCGGGAAAGAGTGTCGAGATCATCACCATGGCCGACATCGAGGCGGCGCTGGCCGAGAGCATCGACCGCGTGCGCGAGGTGATCGGCCGGGTGCTGGCGAGCGATGCCTGAGCCGGCGCCGCAATGAAAAGGCCGATGCACTGCATCGGCCTTTTTCGTTGCGCCACTCGGCAGGGCGATCAGAGCGGGCTGACGCGCACCAGCAGGCCCAGGCTGGAGTGGTCCAGGTAGGTCAGTTCGCCGATCTTCAGCCGGCTGGTCTGCTTGAGGTGTTCACTGGCGGCGATCAGGTTCTGCCCATCGAACTGATTGACCCAGAAATCCGCCTCGACATCGACGAAGCGCACCTGCGACAGGCTCAGGGTGCCCTCGACCGGGAAATGCCCAAGCTGTTCGCTGCCGGCGCTCACGGCCACCTTGCTCGGGGTCGCGCCGATGTTCTGCTGCCAGGCCTTGTGCATCAGCACCTGGTAGCCCTTGCCGGCGGTCAGCTTGGCCGCCTGGCTATCCAGCGCACGCGCGGCCTCGCTGCTCAGTGGCGTGGCTCCGGCCGCCCAGTCGTCCGGGGCCGGTTGGCTGGCATCCACCGCCGACGCCTGGCGGAACAAGATCACCTCGACCTGATAGGTGCCGTCGGCGAAGGCCGCCGGGGCGAGGAGGGCGAGCAGCAGCGGGAGCAGGCGAAGCAGCGGCATTGCGAAATCCTTCATGGCGAGAGGCCCGCACGCGGCGGGCCGGGTCTTCAGGCGTTCGGGGCGAGGCGCTCGAACAGCGCCTCCAGGGTGTTGAAGCGCTCTTCCGGTCGCTCCATCGGTACCTGGAACCTGAACAGGGTGGCCCCTTCGAACTTGTAGCGTTTGGGCTGGCTCTGGATCAGCTTGATCAACACCAGCGGATCGACCGCGGTGTCTGCCGCGAACTCGATGCGCCCGCCTTGCGGACCGGCGTCGACCTTCTTGATTCCGAGCTTCTCGGCCTGCAGCTTCAGCAGCGTCAGACGCACCAGGTTCTTGGTCGGTTCCGGAAGCAGGCCGAAACGGTCGATCATCTCCACCTGCAACTCCTTCAGACCATCCTCGTCGGCGGCGTTGGCGATGCGCTTGTAGAGGATCAGCCGCGCATGCACGTCGGGCAGATAATCCTCGGGGATCAGCGCCGGCAGACGCAAATTGATTTCCGGGCCGCCGCCCAGCGGCTGGTCGAGGTTCGGCTGCTCACCCTTGCGGATGGCTTTCACCGCGCGCTCGAGCATTTCCATGTAGAGGGTGAAACCGACCGCCTGGATCTGCCCGCTCTGACCGTCGCCGAGCAGTTCGCCGGCGCCGCGGATTTCCAGGTCGTGGGTCGCCAGGACGAAGCCCGCGCCGAGGTCCTGGGCGTTGGCGATGGCTTCCAGGCGTTTCTGCGCATCGTCGGTCATCTGCTTGCGCGGCGGCGTGAGCAGGTAGGCGTAGGCCTGGTGGTGGCTGCGCCCGACGCGCCCGCGCAACTGGTGCAGCTGGGCCAGGCCGAACTTGTCGGCGCGCTCGATGATGATGGTGTTGGCATTGGGCACGTCGATGCCGGTCTCGATGATGGTCGAGGCCACCAGCACGTTGAAGCGCTTGTGATAGAAGTCGCCCATCACCTGTTCCAGCTCGCGCTCGTGCATCTGCCCGTGGCCGATGCCTATGCGCGCCTCGGGCACCAGTTCGGCCAGGTCGGCGGCGCACTTCTCGATGGTCTTCACGTCGTTGTGCAGGTAGTAGACCTGGCCGCCCCGCAGCAGCTCGCGCAGCAGCGCTTCCTTGATCGTCGGCTTGTTCTGCTCCATGACGAAGGTCCGCACGGAGAGCCGGCGCGCCGGCGGGGTCGCGATGATCGACAGGTCGCGCATTCCGGCCACCGCCATGTTCAGCGTGCGCGGGATCGGCGTGGCGGTGAGGGTGAGGATGTCCACCTCGCTGCGCAGCGCCTTGAGCTGTTCCTTCTGGCGCACGCCGAAACGGTGTTCCTCGTCGATGATCACCAGGCCGAGGTTCTTGAACTTGACGTCCTCGGACAGCAGCTTGTGCGTGCCGATGACGATGTCCACCTGGCCTTCGCCCAACTGCTGCACGGCCTCTCCGACCTCCTTGGCCGACTTGAAGCGGCTCATCACCTCGACCTTCACCGGCCAGTCGGCGAAGCGGTCGCGGAAGCTGTTGTAGTGCTGCTGGGCGAGCAGGGTGGTCGGCACCAGCACCGCCACCTGACGACCGCTGTGCACGGCGATGAAGGCGGCACGCATGGCCACTTCGGTCTTGCCGAAGCCGACGTCGCCACAGACCAGGCGATCCATCGGCTTGGGCGCCAGCATGTCCTCGCGCACCGCCTCGATGGCGGTCTGCTGGTCGGGCGTCTCCTCGAAGGGGAAGCCGGCGCTGAAGGTTTCGTAATCCATCTTCGGATCGTCGAATGCGTAACCTTCGCGGGCGGCGCGGCGGGCATAGATGTCGAGCAATTCGGCGGCGACGTCGCGGACCTGCTCGGCGGCCTTGCGCTTGGCCTTCTGCCAGGTTTCCGAACCGAGCCGGTGCAACGGCGCCAGGGCATCGTCGCTACCGGTGTAGCGGGCGATCAGGTGCAGGCTGGCGACCGGCACGTAGAGCTTGGCTTCCTCGGCGTACTGCAGGGCGAGGAATTCCGCGGCCTGGCCCTCGATCTCCAGGGTGATCAGGCCGAGGTAGCGGCCGACGCCGTGGTCGATGTGCACGACCGGCGCACCCTCGCGCAGTTCGGTGAGGTTCTTGATGACATTGTCGCCATCGTGCTGCCGCTTGTCGCGGCGCCGGCGCTGCATGATCCGCTGGCCGAACAGCGGGCTTTCGGCGACCAGCGCGAGCGCCGGCGTCTCCAGCAGAAGGCCTTCGTCCAGCGGCGCGATGGCGATCGCCAGGCGCTCCTCGCCGGCGACGAAATCGGCCCAGCCCTCGACCTGCTGTGGTTTCAGCTTGAGCCGCGCGAGCAGTTCCAGCAGCACCTCGCGACGCCCGGCGGTCTCGGCAGTGAACAGCACGCGGCCGGAGAATTCGTCGAGGAAGCGCCGCAACGCGCCCAGCGGCTCGCTGGCCTTGGCCTCGATGGCCAGATCGGGCAGCGCCGAGGCGGGGAAACGCTCGCGGCCGACACCGGTTTCCAGATCCTGCTGGCCGGCGACCACCCGCGGCCAGTTCTTCAGTCGGGCGAAGCAATCCTCCACCGGCAGGAACACGTCGGCCGGCGGCAGCAGCGGGCGCTCAGGGTCGACGCGGCGGTCCTCGTAGCGGTTGCGCACGTCGTTCCAGAACTGCTCGGCGGCCTGCTCGATGCCCGGCAGCGAGAACACCTGGGTGTCCTGCGGCAGGTAGTCGAACAGTGTCGCGGTTTCCTCGAAGAACAGCGGAATGTAGTACTCGATGCCGGCCGGGGTGATGCCGCTGGCCAGGTCCTGATAGATCGGGCAGCGGCGGAAGTCGACGTCGAAGCGCTCGCGGAAGCGACCACGGAAATCGGTCACGGCCTTCTTGTCCAGCGGGAATTCGCGCGCCGGCAGCAGGCGGATCGACTCGACCTTGTCGATCGAGCGCTGGGTCTCCGGATCGAAGGTGCGCAGCGTCTCGATCTCGTCGTCGAACAGATCGATGCGGTAGGGCAGCGAGCTGCCCATCGGAAACAGGTCGATTAGCGCGCCGCGCACGGTGAACTCGCCGTGCTCGTAGACGGTGTCGACGTAGCGATAGCCGGCGGCTTCGAGGCGCGCGCGCAGCATCTCGACGTCGAGCTTCTGGCCGACGTCCATCACCAGGCTGGTGCCTAGCAGAAAGCGCGTCGGTGCCAGCCGATGTAGGGCCGTGGTGATCGGTACTACCAGGACGCCGTGCTGCAACTCGGGCAGGCGATAGAGCGCGGCGATGCGCTGGGAAATGATGTCCTGGTGCGGCGAGAACAGGTCGTAGGGCAGGGTTTCCCAGTCGGGAAAATGCAGCACCGGCAGTTGCGGGGCGAAGAAGTGCAGTTCCTCCTGCAGGCGTTCGGCGCTCTGGCTGTCGTTCGTCAGCAGCAGGGTGAAACGTTTGGCGGCGCTGGCGGCCTCGGAGATGGCCAGGGAGAGCGCGGCACCAGGCAGGTTGCCCCAGTACTGCTTGCCGGCGGCGGACGGGAGAAGCGGGAGGCGCAATACAGGCACGTGGGGTCTTGGCTCCGGAGAGAAAGTTGAGCGCAGGGATTGTAACTATCCGGGGCGACGGCTGTCAGTGTCATGGTCGCTGCGATTGCCGGCCGATCTGAGCGTCGGCATAATGTAGCCCCTTTTTACAGCCCCTACATATGGAAGGTACTGCCCGTGAATCAGAAGCCCGACCAGTGTCTTGGTGAATGGATCGATCGTGAGGCTCTTGCGGAAACCATGATTCCGCTGATCGGCCAGCTCTACCGCAACAACAATGTGGTGATCTCCATCTATGGCCGCAGCCTGATCAACCGTTCGGTCATCGAGATCCTCAAGGCGCATCGCTTCACGCGCCACCGCCAGGCAGACGAGACCGAACTTTCGGTCCATGACACCTTCCCGATCCTGAAGACCATGAGCGAGCTTAAGCTGGGCGCCGCTTCGGTCGATCTGGGCAAGATGGCAGCGAAATTCAAGGACGGCAAAGGCGACCGCAGCGTCGAGCAGTTCGTCCGCGAAGAACTCGCCGATGTCATCGGCAAGCAGAATGAAACCCCGCACAAGGGCAAGGACGTGGTTCTCTACGGCTTCGGCCGCATCGGTCGCCTGCTGGCACGCATCCTGGTCGAGAAGACTGGTGGCGGCGAAGGCCTGCGCCTGCGCGCCATCGTCGTTCGCAAGGGCGCCGAAAACGACCTCGCCAAGCGCGCCAGCCTGCTGCGCCGCGACTCCGTGCACGGCTCGTTCTACGGCACCATCATCGTCGACGAAGAGAACAACACGCTCAACGTCAACGGCAACCTGATCAAGGTGATCTACTCCAACGATCCCTCGACCGTCGACTACACCGCCTATGGCATCCAGGACGCGCTGCTGGTCGACAACACCGGCAAATGGCGCGATGCCGAGGGCCTGTCCCAGCACCTCAAGTGCCCGGGCGTGGACCGCGTGGTGCTCACCGCGCCAGGCAAAGGCAAGCTGAAGAACGTCGTCCATGGCATCAACCATGGCCAGATCACCGACGACGACAAGATCGTCTCCGCGGCGTCCTGCACCACCAACGCCATCGTGCCCGTGCTCAAGGCGGTCAACGACAAGTTCGGCATCGTCAACGGCCACGTCGAAACGGTTCACTCGTACACCAACGACCAGAACCTGATCGACAACTTCCACAAGGGCAACCGCCGTGGTCGCAGCGCCGCGCTGAACATGGTGATCACCGAGACCGGTGCCGCCACCGCTGCGGCCAAGGCGCTGCCGGAACTGGCCGGCAAGCTGACCGGCAACGCGATCCGCGTGCCGACGCCGAACGTCTCCATGGCGATCCTCAACCTGAACCTGGAGAAGGGCACCAGCCGCGAAGAGATGAACGAGTACCTGCGCTACATGGCGCTGTATTCGGATCTGCACAACCAGATCGACTTCGTCAATTCGCCGGAAGTGGTTTCCACCGACTTCGTCGGTTCGCGCTACGCCGGCGTGGTCGATGCCGAAGCCACCATCTGCAGCGATAACCGTGTCGTCCTGTACGTCTGGTACGACAACGAGTTCGGCTACAGCTGCCAGGTCGTTCGCGTGATGGAAGACATTGCCGGGGTCAATCCGCCGGCGTTCCCGCGCTGATACAGCACCTTGCCTGATACAAAACGGGAGCCTTGGCTCCCGTTTTGCATTTCTGCAGCCGGAATTGCGTCCGTCGTCGATTTTTCGTGCTCTCCGACAGGATCGAAAACACCATTCGGCGGCTTTTGTAGCATTTCTTCTCGGCATCTTTGTTAGAGCGAAGCTATCATCGGGCGCTTTTTAATGGCTGGAACCCCACCGGCACCATCGCCGATGGGGAGTCAGCCGCGCTTTAACGCACGTTCTGCGATGCGTGTAATGCTTTGAAAAAAATGGAATTCAGGCCTCCCATGATTACGATAAAGAAAGGGTTGGAGCTGCCCATCGGTGGCGCGCCAGTACAGCGCATCGAGCCTGCTAGACCGGTACGCAGTGTCGCTGTGATAGGTCCGGACTATCACGGCTTGAAGCCGAGCATGGCTGTTCAGGTTGGGGACCAGGTGCAACTCGGCCAGGTCCTGTTTTCGGACAAGGCATCGCCTGGCGTGAGTTTCACCGCCCCGGCAGCTGGTGTGGTCAGCGCCATTCATCGTGGTGAGAAGCGCGTTCTGCAGTCGGTGGTCATCGATGTTGAGGGCGACGATGCGGTGCGTTTCGAGGCCTACCCGGCCGAGCGGCTCGGGCAGCTCGAGCCCGCGGAAGTGCGTCGCTTGCTGCAGCAGTCCGGTTTGTGGACGGCATTGCGAACCCGCCCGTACAGCAAGGTGCCGGCAGTCGACGCGACGCCGCATTCGATCTTCGTCACGGCCATCGACACCCATCCGCTGGCGGCAGACCCGCTGCTGGTGATCGGCGAGCAGCCCGAGGCGTTCGCCAATGGTCTGGTCGTTCTGACCCGTCTGGCCGGCGTCCATCTGTGCAAACGTCCGGGTGCCGAGTTGCCCGGCGAGAGCCTGCCCGGCGTGCGTGGAGAGGCGTTCGCCGGTCCGCACCCGGCTGGACTGGCCGGCACGCATATCCACTTCCTCGACCCGGTGAGCAGCGCGAAGAGCGTCTGGAGCCTGGGCTATCAGGACGTCATTGCCATCGGCAAGCTGTTCGTCGATGGCCGCCTGTGGACGGAGCGCGTGGTGGCGCTGGGTGGCCCGGCCGTGGAGCAGCCGCGGTTGCTGCGGACCCGCCTGGGCGCAAACCTCGACGAGCTGACCGCTGGCGAGCTGCATCCTGGTGTCAGCCGGGTGATCTCCGGTTCGGTGTTTGGCGGGCGCACGGCCCACGGCGCCTTCGCCTTTCTCGGCCGCTATCACCAGCAGATCAGTTGCCTGGCCGAAGGGCATCAGCGCGAGCTGCTGCATTACCTGCGTCCGGGCCGTGATCGCCATTCGGTGCTGAATATCTTCGTTTCGCGGTTGTTCAAGAGTGGCAAATTCACGTTCACCACTTCGACCAACGGTAGCGCGCGGGCGATGGTGCCGGTAGGCAACTACGAACAGGTGATGCCGCTGGACATCCTCGCGACCCAGTTGCTGCGTTCGTTGATCGTCGGTGATACCGAGATGGCACAGAAGCTTGGCTGTCTGGAGCTGGATGAAGAAGACCTGGCCCTGTGCAGCTACGTCTGCGCCGGCAAGTACGAGTACGGCCCGATTCTGCGGGATAATCTGACACGCATCGAGAAGGAGGGCTGACCCCATGGGTATCCGCGCATTCCTCGACAAGATCGAGCACAACTTCGAAAAAGGCGGCAGGTACGAGAAGTGGTACGCGCTCTACGAAGCCGTCGACACCTTCTTCTACAGCCCGGCCAGCGTTACCCGCGGCACCTCCCACGTGCGCGACGGCATCGACCTCAAGCGCATGATGATCATCGTCTGGGCCTGTACCTTCCCGGCGATGCTGTTCGGCATGTGGAACCTCGGCTACCAGGCCAACCGCATCTACGCCGCCAGCCCCGAGCTGCTCGCTGCCCAGGAAGGCTGGCGCTTCGGCCTGATCGGCGCGCTGGCCGGCTTCGACCCGGCCAGCCTGTGGGACAACTTCGTCCAGGGCGCGGTGTATTTCTTGCCGATCTACGCCGTGACCTTCATCGTCGGCGGATTCTGGGAAGTACTGTTCGCCTCGATGCGCGGCCATGAGGTCAACGAAGGGTTCTTCGTCACCTCGATCCTCTTCGCGCTGATCCTGCCGCCGAGCATTCCGCTCTGGCAGGTGGCGCTGGGCATCAGCTTCGGCGTGGTGCTGGGCAAGGAGGTGTTCGGCGGTACCGGCAAGAACTTCCTCAACCCGGCGCTGACCGGTCGCGCCTTCCTGTTCTTCGCCTATCCGGCGCAGATGTCCGGCGATGCGGTGTGGACCGCGGTGGACGGCTTCGCCGGGGCTACGGCGCTGAGCCAGGCAGCCAGCGGCGGTGTCGAGCAGTTCGCCGGCCAGCTGTCCTGGAGCGATGCCTTCCTCGGCTTCATGCAGGGCTCGATCGGCGAAACCAGCACCCTGGCGATCCTCATCGGCGGCGCGGTGCTGCTGGTCACGCGGATCGCCGCCTGGCGCATCGTCGCGGGCGTGATGATCGGGATGATTGCCACCAGTCTGCTGTTCAACGCCATTGGTTCGGCGACCAACCCGATGTTTGCCATGCCCTGGTACTGGCACCTGGTGATCGGCGGGTTCGCCTTCGGCATGATCTTCATGGCGACCGACCCGGTTTCGGCGTCCATGACCAACACCGGCAAGTGGATCTTCGGCGCGGTGATCGGACTGATGGTGGTGCTGATCCGCGTGGTCAACCCCGCCTTCCCCGAAGGCATGATGCTGGCGATCCTGTTCGCCAACCTGTGTGCGCCGCTGATCGACCACTTCGTCGTTCAGGCCAACATCAAGCGGAGGCTGGCACGTAATGTCTAGTCAGAAGGAATCTACGCTGCGGACACTGCTCGTGGCGGTGCTGGTGTGCCTCGTCTGCTCGGTGTTCGTCGCTGGCGCAGCGGTGGCGTTGCGCCCGACCCAGGTGGAAAACCGCCAGCTAGACAAGCAGCGCAGCATCCTTGCCATCGCCGGGCTTGGCCGGGCGGGCATGTCGGCTAATGAGGTCAAGGCGCTGTTCGTCGAGCGTATCCGCCCGCGAGTGGTGGATCTGGAAACCGGGCACTTCACCGACGAGAAGGACCCTGCCACCTACGATCCGCTGAAGGCAGCGAAGGACCCGCAGGAATCCGAGGCTCTGGAAGGTGCGGCGGACATCGCTTCGATCAAGCGGCGTGAGCGCTACAGCACCGTGTACCTGGTGGAAGACGAGGGCAAGCTGAACACGCTGGTGCTTCCGGTGCGCGGTTATGGCCTGTGGTCGACGCTGTATGGCTTCATGGCGGTCAAGGGCGATCTCGATACGCTGGTGGGCCTGGGTTTCTATCAGCATGGCGAAACGCCGGGCCTCGGCGGGGAGGTGGACAACCCGAAATGGCGTGCCCAATGGACGGGCAAGACACTCTACGATGAGGACGGCAAGCTGGCCATCCAGGTCATCAAAGGCGGCGTGGACCCGCAGAGTCCCAATGCCACTCACCAAGTCGACGCTCTTGCCGGCGCAACCCTGACCAGCAACGGGGTGAACAACCTCGTACATTTCTGGCTCGGCAAGAACGGGTTCGGCCCATTCATCACCAACCTTAAAGCCGGGGAGGCCTGATCGTGGCGCAGCCGACAATAAAAGAAGTCCTGCTTAATCCCGTCTTCAACAACAACCCGATCGGCCTGCAGATCCTCGGTATCTGCTCGGCTCTGGCGGTCACCTCGAACCTGAAGACGGCGTTGGTAATGTCCGTCGCATTGACGCTTGTGACCGGTTTTTCCAACCTGTTCATCTCGATGATCCGCCGTCAGATTCCCAGTTCGATTCGCATGATCGTGCAGATGGTGATCATCGCCTCGCTGGTGATCGTGGTCGACCAGGTGCTCAAGGCCTATGCCTTCAGCCTGGCCAAGCAGCTCTCAGTGTTCGTCGGGCTGATCATTACCAACTGCATCGTGATGGGTCGCGCCGAAGCCTTCGCCATGGCCAACCCGCCGCTGCTGTCGTTCTTCGACGGCATCGGTAACGGCCTGGGCTACAGCGCGATGCTCATCGTGCTGGGCGTGGTTCGTGAGCTGTTCGGCGCCGGCAAGCTGCTCGGTATCGAGATCATCCCGCTGGTCAAGGACGGCGGCTGGTACCAGCCCAACGGCCTGCTGCTGCTACCGCCGTCGGCGTTCTTCCTGATCGGGCTGATCATCTGGGCGCTGCGTAGTTGGAAGAAGGAACAGCGCGAGGCGCCGAGCTACCGCATCGCGCCGCAGGTTTCCCGCGAGGAGGCGTACTGATGGAACATTACGTCAGCCTGTTGGTGCGCTCGATCTTCGTCGAGAACATGGCACTGGCCTTCTTCCTGGGCATGTGCACCTTCATCGCCATCTCGAAGAAAGTGGAAACCGCCATTGGCCTGGGTATCGCCGTGGTGCTGGTGCAGACCATCACCGTGCCGGCGAACAACCTGATCTACACCTATCTGCTCAAGGATGGCGCGCTTGCCTGGGCCGGGCTCCCGGAGGTGGACCTCAGCTTCCTCGGGTTGCTCAGCTATATCGGGGTGATCGCCGCCATCGTGCAGATCCTCGAGATGCTCCTGGACAAGTACGTGCCCTCGCTTTACAACGCGCTCGGCGTGTTCCTGCCGCTGATCACGGTGAACTGCGCGATCATGGCCGGCTCGCTGTTCATGGTCGAACGTGACTACAACCTCGCCGAAAGCACCGTCTACGGCGTGGGCTCCGGGTTGTCATGGGCGCTCGCCATCGCGCTGCTCGCCGGTATCCGCGAGAAGCTCAAGTACAGCGATGTGCCGGAGGGGTTGCAGGGGCTGGGTATCACCTTCATCACCATCGGCCTGATGTCGCTGGGTTTCATGTCGTTCTCCGGCGTGCAGCTGTAACGGAAGGGACGCACAGATGAATTACGAGATTTTCCTCGCCATCGGCATGTTCACCGCCATCGTCCTGTCGCTGGTGGCGGTGATCCTGATGGCCCGTGCCAAGCTGGTATCGAGCGGCGACGTCAGTATCCAGATCAACGGCGAGCGCACCATCACCGTGCCGGCCGGCGGCAAGCTGCTGCAGACCCTGGCGGCGAACAACATCTTCCTCTCGTCGGCCTGCGGCGGCGGCGGCACCTGTGCGCAGTGCAAGTGCATCGTCGAGTCCGGCGGTGGCGAGATGCTGCCCACCGAGGAGTCGCATTTCTCCAAGCGCCAGGCCCGAGAAGGCTGGCGCCTGTCGTGCCAGACGCCCGTCAAGCAGGACATGAGCATCGAGGTCTCGGAAGAGGTCTTCGGCGTGAAGAAGTGGGAGTGCACCGTCGAGTCCAATCCCAACGTCGCCACCTTCATCAAGGAACTGACCTTGCGCCTGCCCGAGGGCGAGAGCGTCGACTTCCGCGCCGGCGGCTACGTGCAACTGGAGTGTCCGCCGCACGAGGTTTCCTACACGGACTTCGACGTTCAGCCGGAATATCGCGGCGACTGGGATCGCTTCAACCAGTGGCAGCACGTGTCTAAGGTCGAAGAACCGGTGATCCGCGCCTATTCCATGGCCAACTACCCGGACGAGAAGGGCATCGTCAAGTTCAACATCCGTATCGCTTCTCCGCCTCCAGGCAAGCAGGGCATTGCTCCGGGGCAGATGTCGTCCTGGGTGTTCAACCTCAAGCCGGGCGACAAGGTCACGGTCTACGGGCCCTTCGGCGAGTTCTTCGCCAAGGACACCGAGGCCGAGATGGTCTTCATCGGCGGTGGTGCCGGCATGGCGCCGATGCGTTCGCACATCTTCGACCAGCTCAAGCGCCTGGGCAGCAAGCGCAAGATCAGCTTCTGGTACGGCGCGCGCTCGCTGCGCGAGGCGTTCTACGTGGAGGAGTACGACCGGCTGCAGGCGGAGAACGAGAACTTCACCTGGCACCTGGCGCTTTCCGATCCGCAGCCCGAGGATAACTGGAGTGGCTACACCGGCTTCATCCACAACGTGCTGTACGAGCAGTACCTCAAGGACCATCCGGCCCCCGAGGACTGCGAGTTCTATATGTGCGGCCCGCCGATGATGAACGCCGCGGTGATCAAGATGCTGACGGAGCTGGGTGTCGAGCGCGAGAACATCCTGCTGGACGACTTCGGTGGCTAGATCGCCGTTGCGCCTGGCCGTTCTGCTGGTGCTGATCACGGCGCTCGCCGGCTGTGGCGACTCGCTGGAGAGTTTCGGCGGGCCGACCATGGGCAGCACCTATTCGGTGAAGTACGTGCGCGGCAGCGGCATGCCCTCGGTGCAGGAATTGCAGCCGCTGGTGGAGAGCGTCCTCGCCGACGTCGATCGGCAAATGTCGACCTACCGCGACGACTCGGACATCGAGCGGTTCAACGATGCACCGGCTGGCACCTGCCAGAAGATGCCGGACGACGTACTTCAACTGGTGCGCTTTGGCGAGACGCTGTCCCAAGCCAGCGACGGTGCCTTCGACCTGACCGTGGAGCCCTTGCTCAACCTGTGGGGGTTCGGCCCGCGGGCGAAGGGTGACCGGGTGCCGAGCGCAGACGAGCTGCAGGCGGTGCGTGCGCAGTTCGGCCACCAGCGGCTGAACATCCGGGATGACCGGTTATGCAAGGACGGCCCGATCCAGGTCGACTTCAACAGTATCGCCGCCGGTTTTGCCGTGGACCGCATCGCGGCGCGGTTGCAGCAGCTGGGTGTGAAGAGTTACCTGGTGGAGGCCACCGGCGAGCTCAAGGCGGTTGGTCGCAAACCCGACGGCTCGCCCTGGCGCATCGCGATCGAGGCGCCGCAGACCGATGCCCGGGTCGCGCAGAAGATCCTTGCGCTGGATGGTTACGGCGTTTCCACCTCCGGGGACTACCGCAACTACTTCGAACAGGACGGCCAGCGCTACTCGCACACCATGGACCCCCGCAGCGCGGCACCGATTCGCCATTCGCTGGCCGCGGTGACCGTCATCGACCGTGCAGCATTGCGTGCCGACGGCTTGTCTACCCTGCTCATGGTGCTCGGTCCCGAAGCCGGCGCCGCTTTCGCTGAACGCGAGCAGATCGCCGCGTTCTTCGTGACTCACCAGGGTGACGGCTTCGTTACCCATAGCAGCTCCGCCTTCGATCGTTTGCTGGTGGAGCAGGGGGACGAACCATGATCTGGCTCGCTGCATTCACCGTCATGTTGCTGGCCGTGGGCGGCATGGCGATCGGCGTGATGGCCGGGCGCAAGCCGCTCGCCGGTTCCTGCGGCGGCATCGCCGCGCTAGGTATCGAGAAAGAGTGCTCGATCTGTGGCGGTGACCGGCAGATCTGCGAAGAGGTCAACCGCGGCGCCGACGATGTAGTGGACGCGACGCTCGCCTACGACGCCACCAAGCGCTAATGTGCTGCGCGAATCGATTCGCCTACGTTCCAGCCTGACGCTCGTGAACCTGCTGCCAGCGGGCATTGCGATGTGGTCGCCGGGGGAGCGGGCATCGAAAGAAGCGGTAGCCCCTGGCGCCGCGACCCTGTCGGGAGGCGTGACGCGTTCCGACTCGTTCAAGGAGTAAATATGGCGGTCTACAGCTACGACGTGGTGGTACTGGGTTCCGGTCCCGCGGGTGAAGGCGCGGCGATGAATGCTTCGAAGGCAGGGCGCAAGGTCGCGGTGATCGACGACCGTCCCCTGGTCGGCGGCAACTGCACTCACCTCGGCACCATACCCTCCAAGGCGCTGCGTCACTCCGTCCGGCAGATCATGCAGTTCAACACCAACCCGATCTTTCGCCAGATCGGCGAGCCGCGCTGGTTCTCTTTCCCCGACGTGCTCAAGGATGCCGAGCGCGTCATCGCCAAGCAGGTCGCCTCGCGCACCGGCTACTATGCGCGCAACCGCATCGACACCTTCTTCGGCACCGCCAGCTTCGCCGACGAGCAGACCGTCGAAGTGGTCTGCCTGAACGGCGTGGTGGAGAGGCTGGTGGCCAAGCAGATCGTCATCGCCACCGGCTCGCGACCCTATCGCCCGGTGGACATCGACTTCAGCCACCCGCGGGTCTACGACAGCGACACCATCCTGCAGCTGAACCACACGCCGCGGCGCTTGATCATCTATGGCGCCGGGGTGATCGGCAGCGAATACGCCTCGATCTTCAGCGGCCTTGGCGTGCTGGTCGACCTGATCGATAACCGCGACCAGTTGCTCAGCTTCCTCGACGACGAAATCTCCGATGCGCTGAGTTATCACCTGCGCAACAACAACGTGCTGATTCGCCATAACGAGGAGTATGAGCGCATCGAGGGGCTGGACAACGGGGTGATCCTGCACCTGAAATCCGGCAAGAAGATCAAGGCCGACGCCTTGCTCTGGTGCAACGGGCGGACCGGCAACACCGACCGTCTCGGCCTGCAGAACATCGGCGTGAAGGTCAACAGCCGCGGGCAGATCGACGTCGACGAGCACTACCGCACCAGCGCTTCCAACGTCTATGCCGCGGGCGACGTGATCGGCTGGCCGGCGCTGGCCAGCGCCGCCTACGACCAGGGCCGCTCGGCGTCGGGGAGCATCGTCGAAAACGACAGCTGGCGGCATGTCGACGACGTGCCGACCGGCATCTACACGATTCCGGAGATCAGCTCGCTGGGCAAGACGGAGCGTGAGTTGACCCAGGCGAAGATTCCCTACGAGGTCGGCAAGGCCTTCTTCAAGGGCATGGCGCGCGCGCAGATCGCCGTGGAGCCGGTGGGCATGCTGAAGATTCTCTTCCACCGCGAGACGCTGGCGATCCTCGGCGTGCACTGCTTCGGTTATCAGGCCTCGGAAATCGTCCACATCGGTCAGGCGATCATGAACCAGCAGGGCGAGGCGAATACCCTGAAGTACTTCGTCAACACCACCTTCAACTACCCGACCATGGCCGAAGCTTACCGGGTCGCGGCGTTCGACGGGCTCAACCGGCTTTTTTGAGCAACTCCGGCCGGTGGCCTGAGCCGGCCGGGGAGAATCTCTTCGGCGACTCCCGCGCGTGGCGATGGCCGAATCGGGAAAGTTTCTGAACAGGCCGGAAGAACCGATCCGCGAGGGTCGGTTTTTTTATGGCTGGGGAATGGGGGCTTAGGTGGGACTGGTGGGCTTCAGCCCACCAGCCTGGTCAACGCTGCAGCGTCGAAACCGCCGTGCCCGGGAAGTCGGTGATGATGCTGTCGACGCCGAAGTCGGCGAGACGGCGCATCAGGGCCGGTTCGTTCACCGTCCACACCGACACATGCAGCCCTTGTTTCTGCGCCTTCTGCAACCGTTCGGGGGTGCACAGCGTCCAGTTCAGCGCGAGCAGGCTGCAGCCGTGCTGCTTGGCGACTTTCAGCGGATCGAGCCAGTTGTACTCGGCCACCAGGCCGCGGGAGATTTCCGGCGTCAGGCGGTTGAGCGCGCGCAACACCTCGCGCGAGCTGGAGGTGACGGTGACCTTGTCGATCAGGCCGTAGCGCGTGGCGAGTTCCTGGATCGCCAGCACGGTGCGCGCCGCGCGCACCCGCGAGGCGCTCTTGACCTCCAGTTGCCAGTGCTCGAACGGGCATTTCTCGAACAGCTCGGCCAGTCGCGGAATCGGCGCCGGCTGCAGCCAGCCCGGACCGCCCTGGCGCGCGTCGTAGTCGACCAGCTCGTCGGCGTCGTGTTCGACCACCTTGCCGCGGCGGCCGGTGGTGCGTTTCAGGGTCGGGTCGTGGATCACCATCAGCTCGCCGTCGCGTGACAGGTGCAGGTCCAGTTCGCAGCGGCGCACGCCGTGCTCCAGGCATTTCTGGAAGCCGGCGAGGGTGTTCTCGGGGGCTTCGCCCTTGGCGCCGCGATGGCCGTAGATCAGGGTCAAGAGGTCATTCCTTGAGGTTGTGGGGCTGGTGGTGACGGACGCTGTCGATCACCCGGCCGCTTTCGAAGTAAACGGAGAATTCGCGGTAGTCCCAGCGCGTGATCGGCGGTCGGCCGACGGCCGGGTGCTCCTCGTCGGCCAGGCCGAAGTGTTCCAGCACGACGCGTTGCGAATCGCCGCGGGCGGGCAGGGCGAGGTCCGCCCGGCCCTGTTCCCCGAGGGGGATTTCAATGGTCTGGGCACGCAGCCCGGCCGCACAGAGCAAGGCGATCAGCAGAAGCGCGCGCTTCATGCGTCGGTACTGGGGCGTTGCAGCGCCTGGCGCCGGTCGAGTGCCTGCTTCTGCAGGATGTGCCGGGCGAGCAACTGGCGCTGGGCTTCGGTGAGCCCTTCGAACTCGGTGCCGATCTCGAATTGCCCGTCGGCCTTTTCCTGGCAATGGATCACTTCGGCGCGCAGCAGCAGGCCAAGCGCTTGGGGCATCAACACCATCTTAATCGCCAGCTGCCTGCCCACCGGGATTTCCCGCGGATTGTCGAAGCCGATGCCGCCCTCGGACAGGCTCACCTGCTTCGGCGAGCCGACGTCACGCAGGAGATTCTGCGCCAGCGCCTGGCCGAGCAGGTCGATGCGCTTGTTGATCACCTTGAGGTAGTTGGCCAGGGTGCGATCGCGCTCGCCGATGTGGCGCAGCAATTGTTGAGATTCGAAGTCCGCCAGGTGCAGGTCGCTGAGCAGGTTGAACAGCGGCGAGGCGTCGTGCAGCGCCTCCTGGGTCTGGGCTTCGGCGCCCGACAGAAGGTGAAATTCCAATGCGATCGTGTCGTCGATACGGTAGTATTCGCGGCGATCATCGGTGTCTGAGGGCGGCATGGCGGTCCCATGGCAGCAGTGATTGGCTGAGTGTAAGGCCGCGCATCGTGCCCTGCTACATCGGCTGTCAAAAGCCGCTTTTCGTACCTTGCATTCGCGGCGTACGGGAACCGGACAGGGGAGTGCCGTTGTCACACGGCGCACGCATTCAACATGACGTAACACCTCCGGCCTCTGCGCCGCGTCGTTTGCCTGCACACTTCGTCCGCGTTCGTTTCGTCACCTGAATGGACGTTCCCTTTCCAGCGAACAAGCCCCCGACATGTTCAGACCCCTGTCAATCTTCATCGGCGCGCGCTACACGCGGGCCAAGCGGCGCAACCATTTCGTTTCCTTCATTTCGCTGACCTCGATGATCGGGCTCGCCCTTGGCGTGCTGGTGATGATCGTGGTGCTTTCGGTCATGAACGGTTTCGACTACGAGATGCGCACCCGCGTGCTCGGCATGGTGCCGCACGCGACGCTCGAATCGCCGCAACCGATCCCCAACTGGCACGCGCTGGCGACGCTCGCGGAGGCCAATCCGCAAGTCGCCGCGGTAGCGCCGTTCACCCAGATGCAGGGCCTGCTGACCAACAACGGCCAGGTGCAGAAGGTGCTGATCGATGCGGTCGACCCGCAGTTCGAGCATCGGGTTTCGATCATCGACCAGTTCTTCCTGCCGGGAAAAGGCAACCTCGACGCCCTGCAGTCGGGCGGCTTCGGCATCGTCATCGGTGATCGCGCGGCGCAGAAGCTCGGTGTCGACATCGGTGACAAGCTGACCTTCGTCGCCCCGGAAGTCGCGGTGACGCCGGCCGGGATGTTCCCGCGGATGAAACGCTTCACCGTGGTCGGGATCTTCCACGTCGGCGCCGGCGAGCTGGACGGCTACCTGGCGCTGACCCACCTGGACGATGCCGCGCGCCTCAAGCGCTGGAAACCGGACCAGGTGCAGGGCGTGCGCCTCAAGCTGCACGACCTTTTCCAGGCGCCGCGCGTGGCCTATCAGCTCGCCAACAGGCTCGGCCCGGATTACTACGCCCGCGACTGGACGCGCACCCACGGCAACCTCTACCAGGCCATCGGCATGGAGAAGGCGATGATCGGCCTGTTGCTGCTGCTGATCGTCGCGGTCGCCGCGTTCAACATCATTTCCACGCTGGTGATGGTGGTGACCGACAAGAAGTCGGACATCGCCATCCTGCGCACCCTGGGCGCCACGCCGCGGCAGATCATGGCGATCTTCATGGTCCAGGGCACCGTGATCGGCGTTGTCGGCACGTTGATCGGCGCGGCGCTCGGCATCCTCGCGGCGCTCAACGTCAGCGCGATGATCGCCGGCCTCGAGCGGCTGCTGGGGCACAAATTCCTCAGCGCCGAGGTGTATTTCATCGATTACCTGCCCTCGCGGCTGATGGCCGAGGACGTCGTCCTGGTCTGTTCCGCCGCGCTGGTCCTGAGTTTTCTCGCCACCCTTTATCCGGCCTGGCGTGCCTCGCGCACCCAACCAGCGGAGGCTTTGCGTTATGAGTGATAAGGCAGTCCTGAGTTGCCGCAACCTGGGCAAGCGTTATGAACAGGGCCCGGTGGCGGTCGACGTGCTGGCCGGCGTGCAGCTGGAGCTGCATCCGGGCGAGCGCATCGCCATCGTCGGCACCTCTGGTTCCGGCAAGAGCACGCTGCTCAACCTGCTCGGCGGGCTGGATACGCCGAGCCAGGGCAGCGTCTGGCTGGCTGGCGAGGAGCTGTCCGCGTTGAACGAGAAAGCGCGCGGCCTGCTACGCAACCGCGCGCTGGGCTTCGTCTACCAATTCCACCACCTGCTGCCGGAGTTCACCGCGCTGGAGAACGTCTGCATGCCGCTGCTGATCGGCAAGACCTCCATCGCCGAAGCGCGCCAGCGCTCCACCGCGCTGCTTGAGCGCGTCGGCCTCGCTCATCGACTCGAGCACAAGCCGGCCGAGCTGTCCGGCGGCGAGCGCCAGCGCGTGGCCATCGCCCGGGCGCTGGTCAACAATCCGGCGCTGGTGCTGCTCGACGAGCCCACCGGCAACCTCGACAACCACACCGCCCATGGCATCCAGGACATGATGCTGGAGCTCAGCCGCTCCTCGCAGACCGCCTTCCTGGTCGTTACCCACGACCTGCAACTGGCGCAGCAGATGGACCGCGTGCTGCGCCTGGAAGACGGCAAGCTGGTGGCCGCCTGATGTTCCGCCCGCTCTCGATCTTCATCGGACTCCGCTACACGCGGGCCAAGCGCCGCAACCACTTCATCTCGTTCATCTCCTTGACGTCGATGATCGGCCTGGCGCTCGGCGTGCTGGCGATGATCGTGGTGCTCTCGGTGATGAATGGCTTCCAGCAGGAGATGAGCTCGCGGATTCTCGGCATGGTGTCCCACGCCACGTTGTCCGCCGACAAGCCGCTGGACGACTGGAAGGTCGTTGCCGACGCGGCGATGAAGAACCCCGAAGTCACCGGCGCGGTGCCCTTCGCCGAACTCGAAGGGATGATTTCCTTCAAGGGGGCGATGCAGCCGTTGCAGGTCAACGGCATCGATCCGCAGGAAGAACCCAAGGTCTCGATCATCGGCCAGCACATGGTCCAGGGCAGCCTCGACGACCTCAAGGCCGAGCAGTTCGGCGTGGTGCTCGGGGAGATCACCGCGCGGCGTTTCGGCTTGCGCCTGGGCGACAAGGTCACCCTGATCGTCCCCGAGCTGAGCAGCGCGCCCGGCGGCATCACCCCGCGCATGCAGCGGCTCACCATGGTCGGGCTGTTCAAGGTGGGCGCCGAGCTGGATGGCTCGCTGGCGCTGGTGCACATCGCCGATGCCGGAGAAATCCAGCGCTTGCAGCCGGGCCAGGTGCAGAGCGTGCGGCTGGCGCTGAAGGACCTCTATCGCGCGCCCGAGGTGTCCGCGGCGATCGCCGGCGGCCTGGGCCAGGGCTACCGCGCCGACGACTGGACCCACACCCAGGGCAGCCTGTTCAGCGCGATGAAGATGGAGAAGACCATGATCGGCCTGCTGCTGATGCTGATCATCGCGGTGGCGGCGTTCAACATCATCGCCACGCTGATCATGGTGGTCGCCGACAAGCGCGCCGACATCGCCATCCTGCGCACCCTCGGTGCCACGCCGCGCCAGGTGATGGCGATCTTCATGGTCCAGGGCAGCGTGATCGGCTGTATCGGCACGCTGATCGGCGGCGTGCTCGGCGTGCTCGCGGCCATCAACATCAGCAGCCTGATCGCCTGGGTCGAAGGTGCGCTCGGCATGCGCATCCTCAGCTCCGACCTGTACTTCATCAGCTCGCTGCCCTCGAAGCTGGAAGTCTCCGACGTGGTGCTGATCTGCTCGGTGGCGCTGATCCTCAGCTTCCTCGCCACGCTCTATCCGGCCTGGCGCGCCTCGCGCACGGAACCTGCCGAAGCGCTGCGCTACGAGTGACCCAAGGCAGCGCCCCGGCCCCGGGGCGCCGCCCGCAGGCGATTGAAAAACTACCTGCGTTGGCATACAGCGTTGAAAACGGCCTCGAAGTAGTCATTTACAGCTACGTAAACCCCGCTTTCTTGGCCCTTTTCGTCTCGTCTTGCCTGCCTCGGTCAGATTTTTCAAAGGCCTGCTAGTCTGCACCGATCGTTTCACCCGTCCGGCCGCATTCCACGGCCGGATCTTGGAGTCGATCCAGCATGCGCACAGGGATGATTGCGCTCGCCGCGGGGCTTTTGCTCCTGCGTTTTCTCCCCGCCTTGCCCGACACTCGAGGGCTGAGCGGCCTTGCCCTGGTCGGCCTGCTGTCGCTGGCCTGCCGCCGCTATCGGGTGGCGATGCTGCTTCTCGGACTGACCTGGGCCTGCGTGTCCGCGCAATCGGCGCTGGATGATCGCCTCGCGCCGGAACTGGACGACCGTACGATGTGGCTGGAAGGACAGGTCGTCGGCCTGCCGGCGGTGTCGGATGAGGTGGTGCGCTTCGAGCTGGCGGAAGCCGAATCGCGCCGCGTGCGGCTGCCGCAGCGGATGCGCCTGGCCTGGTACGGCGGCCCGGCGCTGCGGGCGGGTGAACGCTGGCGCCTGGCGGTACACCTGAAGCGACCGCACGGTCTGGTCAATCCGCAATCCTTCGATTACGAGGTCTGGCTGCTGGCCCAGCGTATCGGCGCCACCGGCACGGTGAAGAGCGGCGAGCGCCTGGCGCCGGCCCAAGGCATCGGTGCCTGGCGCGATGGCCTGCGACAACGGCTGCTGGCGTTGCCCGCGTTCGGTCGCCAGGGCGGGCTCACGGCGCTGGTGCTGGGTGACGACTCCGGGCTTTCCAGCGCCGACTGGCAAATGCTGCAGGACACCGGAACGATTCACCTGATGGTGATCTCCGGCGGCCACGTCAGCCTGATGGCCGGGCTGGTCTACGGGCTGATCGTCCAGCTGGCGCGTCACGGGCTGTGGCCGCGGCGTCTGCCCTGGCTACCCTGGGCCTGCGCGCTGGGTTTCGCCGCAGCGCTCGGCTACTCGCTGCTGGCCGGCTTCGAGGTGCCGATCCGCCGCGCCTGCATCATGCTCGCGGTGGTGCTGGTCTGGCGCCTGCGTTTTCGCCACCTGGGCGTGTGGACCGCGCTGCTGCTGGCTTTCGATCTGGTGCTGCTGATCGAGCCGCTGGCCAGCCTGCAGGCCGGTTTCTGGCTGTCCTTCGGCGCGGTGGCGATCCTCGCCCTGACCTTCGCCGGCCGCCTCGGTGCCTGGAGCGCTTGGCGCGCGCTGGGGCGGGCGCAGTGGGTGATGACCATCGGCCTGCTGCCCGGCCTGCTGGCACTCGGGCTGCCGATCAGCATCAGCGGCGCACTGGCCAATCTGATCGCGGTGCCCTGGGTAAGCTTCGTCGTGTTGCCGCCGGCGCTGCTGGGCACGCTGCTGCTCCCGGTTCCCTGGCTGGGCGAAGGGCTGTTCCAACTGGCGGGCGGTCTGCTCGAGTTGCTGTTCCTGATCCTGGCGCCCATGGCGCACTGGTGGCCCGCCTGGCTGCCGACGGCGGTTCCGCTGTGGGCCTGGCTGCTCGGCATGTTCGGCGCCTTCCTGCTGTTGCTGCCCAGCGGGGTGCCGTTGCGGGCATTCGGCCTGGCATTGCTGTTGCCGATGCTGTTTCCACCGTCCGGCGCGCCGCCTGAGGGTCGGGCCGAGGTCTGGCAGCTCGACGTGGGGCAGGGGCTTTCGGTCCTGATCCGCACGCGTGGCCACGCCTTGCTCTACGACGCCGGCCCGCGCTATGGCGATTTCGACCTCGGCGAGCGGGTGGTGCTGCCATCGCTGGCCAAGCTGGGCGTGCGCCGGCTCGACCGGCTGCTGCTCAGCCATGCTGATTCTGACCATGCCGGCGGCGCCCTGGCGATCCAGCGTGACCTGGCTCCGGTGGAGGTCATCAGTGGCGAGCCGGACCGCTTGCCCGCGTCGCTCCAGGCCCGGTCGTGCGTCGACGGCGCCCGTTGGCAGTGGGAAGGCGTGCGCTTCAGCACCTGGCGCTGGAGTGGGGCGACGACGGGCAACCAGGCGTCCTGCGTGTTGAAGGTCGAGGCCAATGGCGAGCGCATGCTGCTCACCGGTGACATCGATATCCAGGCCGAGCGCGCGTTGATCGATGCCGGCCGTGATCTGCGTGCCGAGTGGCTGCTGGCGCCGCACCACGGTAGCCGCAGTTCTTCGTCAATGGCCTTCCTGCAGGCGGTGCAGCCGCGCGCAGTGCTGTTCTCCCGCGGGCAGCACAATGCCTTCGGCCATCCGCATCCAACGGTCGTCGCGCGTTACCGGGCGCTCGCCATTGCGCTTCACGACAACGTCGAGGAGGGCGCTCTGCGCATTGAGCTGGGTACGTTCGAGCCTGCCTGGCCGCTGCGCGCGCAGCGTCGGTTCTGGCGCGGCCCGCTTCCTCCCGAGGCCGCGCAAAGCCCCGCCGGACACGCGCCTTGAGACGCCGCGTTGCGCAGTTGCTCAAGCCTTGGGAACCCTATGCTAGAGTGGCGCCATTTTTCGCGAAGGGGGTCGTTGCCGTGTGGGAACTGGTCAAAGCGGGCGGCTGGATTATGCTGCCCATCATCCTCAGCTCCGTGGTCGCGCTGGCCATCGCTGCCGAACGTCTCTGGACCCTGCGGGCGAGCCGCGTCTCGCCGCCTCACCTGGTCGGTCAGGTCTGGCGCTGGATCCAGGAAGGCCAACTGGGCAGCCTGCGGCTCAAGGAGCTGCGCGCCTCTTCGCCGCTGGGTGAAGTGCTCGCCGCCGGCCTGGCCAATTCCAAGCACGGTCGCGAGATCATGAAGGAAAGCATCGAGGAGGCGGCCTCGCGGGTGATCCACGAGCTGGAACGCTACCTCAACACCCTCGGCACCATCGCCGGCATGGCGCCGTTGCTCGGCCTGCTGGGCACCGTGCTCGGCATGATCGAGATATTCAGCGCCTTCAATGCCGCCGGCCAGACCAATGCCGCCGGTCTCGCCGGCGGCATCGGCAAGGCGCTGGTGACCACCGCGGCCGGCCTGATGGTGGCCATCCCGGCGCTGTTCTTCCACCGCTTCCTGGTGCGTCGCGTCGACGAACTGGTAGTCGGCATGGAGCAGGAGGCGATTAAGCTGGTCGAGGTGGTGCACGGTGATCGCGACGTCGACTTCAACGAGGGCAAGGCGTGAAGTTTCGCAGACTCCGCAGGCGGGAGAGCATCGACATCAACATGACGTCGCTGATCGACGTGGTGTTCATCCTACTGCTGTTCTTCGTGGTTACCACCACCTTCACCCGCGAGACCAACCTCAAGGTCGATCTGCCCGAGGCGGTCAGTGGCGAGCAGACCACGCCCTCCGAGCTCAAGCAGATGGAAATCCTCATCGACGCCTCAGGCAGCTATGCACTGAACGGCCAGGCGTTGCTGAAGAACGACCTGGACGGCCTGATGACCGCGCTGCAGAAGGAATCCGCCGGTGACAACAGCCTGCCGCTGACCATCAGCGCCGACGGCAAGACACCGCACCAGGCAGTCATCACCGCGATGGATGCTGCCGGCAAGCTCGGCTTCTCCCATCTGCGCCTGACCACGGTCGAGGCCACGGCGAAACCCTGATGGCCCTGCGCGATATTTTGCTCGACGCCTGGTATCGCGATCATCCGGCGCTGGCACTGCTGCGTCCGCTGGAGGCGCTCTACCGGGGCGTGGTGCGGCGTAAGCGCGCGCGTTTTCTCGCCGGCGAGGGCTCGATCTACCGGGCGCCGGTACCCTTGATCGTGGTCGGCAACGTCACGGTGGGTGGCACCGGCAAGACGCCGATGATCCTCTGGCTGATCGAGCACTGCCGCGCGCGCGGCCTGCGCGTCGGCGTGGTCAGCCGCGGTTACGGTGCCCGTCCGCCGCATCTGCCCTGGCGCGTGCGTGCCGGGCAGAGCGCCGAGCAGGCCGGCGACGAGCCGCTGATGATCGTCCAGCGCAGCGGCGTGGCACTGGTGATCGATCCCGACCGCGCGCGCGCGGTACGCGCGCTGATGGACGACGAAGCGCCCGACCTGATCCTCTGCGACGATGGCCTGCAGCATTACCGCCTGGCGCGCGACCTCGAACTGGTGCTGATCGACACCGCGCGTGGTCTCGGCAACCGTCGCTGCCTGCCCGCCGGTCCGCTGCGCGAGCCGGCCGAGCGTCTCGCCGAGGTCGACGCGGTGCTGTTCAACGGTGCCGGCGAGGACACCGCCGAGGGTTTCGCCCTGCAGTTGCGTCCTTCGGCGTTGGTCAACCTGCGCAGTGGCGAACATCGTCCGCTCGATCATTTTCCGCCGGGGCAGGCGCTGCATGCCCTGGCCGGCATCGGCAACCCCCGGCGTTTCTTCGCCACCCTCGAGGCGCTAAACTGGCGCCCCATCGAGCACGCCTTCGCCGACCACGCCCGCTACACGGCGGAGCAACTGCAGTTCAGCCCCGCATTGCCACTGCTGATGACCGAGAAGGACGCGGTGAAATGCCGTGACTTCGCCGCCGAGGACTGGTGGTACCTGGCGGTCGAGGCGCAGCCTTCCTGCGCCTTCATCGCCTGGTTCGATTCCCGACTGGCGCACCTGCTACCCGAACGTCTCTGACTCCCGAGGAACTTCCCATGGACCTAAAACTGCTCGACATCCTGGCCTGCCCGGTCTGCAAGGGCCCGCTGAAGCTCAGCGAGGACAAGACCGAGCTGATCAGCAAGGGCGCCGGCCTGGCCTATCCGATCCGCGACGGCATCCCGGTGATGCTGGAAAGCGAAGCGCGCAGCCTTAACGTCGACGAGCGCCTGGACAAGTAAGATGACTGCCGATTTCACCGTGGTCATCCCGGCGCGCTATGCCTCCAGCCGCCTGCCTGGCAAGCCGCTGCAGGAGATCGCCGGCAAGCCGATGGTCCGTCACGTTTGGGAGCAGGCACGCAAGAGCGCGGCCCGGCGAGTGGTGATCGCCACCGACGACGAGCGCATCGTCGCGGCCTGTCGCGCCTTCGGCGCCGAGGTGCTGCTGACCCGCGCCGACCACAATTCCGGCACCGACCGCCTGGCCGAGGTGGCGGTGCAGCTCGGCCTGGCCGACGACGCCATCGTGGTCAACGTGCAGGGCGACGAGCCGCTGATTCCGCCCGCGATCATCGACCAGGTCGCGAGCAACCTCGCGGCGCATCCCGAGGCGGGAATCGCCACCCTGGCCGAGCCTATTCTGGACGTCGCGTCCCTGTTTAACGCCAACGTGGTCAAGGTCGTCAGCGACCTCGACGGCCTCGCGCTGACCTTCAGCCGCGCGCCGCTGCCGTGGGCCCGAGACGCCTTCGCCACCAGCCGCGAACAGCTGCCGGAAGGAATTCCCTACCGCCGCCACATCGGCATCTATGCCTATCGCGCCAGTTTCCTCTTCGATTTCGTCGCCTGGGGCCCTTGCTGGCTGGAAAGCGCCGAGTCACTGGAGCAGCTGCGTGCGCTCTGGCACGGGGTGCGTATCCATGTCGGCGATGCGCTGGAGGCGCCGCCCACCGGGGTGGATACGCCGGAAGACCTGCAGCGGGTTCGCCGTCTGCTGGGAGGCTGAGCCGTGAAGGTGCTGTTCGTGTGCCTCGGCAACATCTGCCGTTCCCCGACCGCGGAGGGCGTGTTCCGTCATCAGGTGCGCGCTGCCGGTCTGCAGGACGAGATCGTGGTCGACTCCGCCGGCACCGGCGACTGGCACGTCGGCAAGGCGCCCGACAGCCGTACCGCGCGTGCGGCCCGGCAGCGGGGCTATGTGCTCGACGATCTCCGCGCCCGCCAGTTCGAGGTCGCCGACTTCCAGCGTTTCGACCTGATCCTGGCGATGGACCGGAGCAACCTGCGCGACCTGCAGGCGCAGCGCCCCGCCACGTCGCGGGCGGAACTCGATCTTTTCCTGCGCCGTTGCGGCCAGGCCGAACAGGACGTTCCCGATCCCTATTACGGCGGCGCCGAGGGTTTCGACCATGTGCTCGACCCCATCGAGTGCGCCGGTGCCGCCTTGCTCGCCGACCTGAGGGCACAGTTGTGAGCCTGTCGCTGCAGCACGATGTTTCGCTCAAACCCTTCAATACCTTTGGCGTCGACGTGCGGGCGCGGCTGTTCGCCGACGCGCGAAACGATGACGAGGTGCGCGAGGCGTTGCGGATCGCCGCGCACGAGGGGCTGCCTCTGCTGCCCATCGGAGGCGGCAGCAATCTGCTGCTGACTGGCGATGTCGATGCGCTGGTGCTGCGCCTGGCCAGCCGGGGCATTCGTGTACTGGTCGACGATGGCCAGCACGTGCTGGTCGAGGCGGAGGCCGGCGAACCCTGGCACGACTTCGTCCTTGCCACCCTGGACATGGGCCTGGCCGGCGTGGAAAACCTCAGCCTGATTCCCGGCACGGTCGGCGCCGCGCCGATGCAGAACATCGGCGCCTACGGCGTCGAGATCAAGGACGTGTTCGCCGGCCTGACCGCGCTGGATCGGCAGACCGGCGAACTGCGCGAATTCAGCCTGGACGAGTGCGCCTTCGGCTACCGGGACAGCCGCTTCAAGCGCGAAAGCGGGCGCTGGCTGATCCTGCGCGTGCGTTTCGCCCTGAGTCGTACCGCAATCCTGCACCTCGATTACGGCCCGTTGCGGCAGAAGCTGGCGGAGCAGGGCGTCAGTGCGCCGACGCCGGCGGACGTCAGCCGCGCGGTCTGCGCCATTCGCCGCGAGAAACTGCCCGATCCCGCCGTGCTTGGCAACGCCGGCAGCTTCTTCAAGAACCCGCTGGTGAGCGCCGAGCAGGCCGCCCGCCTTCGTGCCGAGCATGCCGATCTGGTGGCGTTCGCGCAGCCCGATGGCCAGGTGAAGTTGGCGGCCGGCTGGCTGATCGATCGCGCCGGCTGGAAAGGCTTCCGCGAGGGCGATGCCGGTGTGCACCGTCTGCAGGCCCTGGTGTTGGTGAACTACGGCGCGGCCAGCGGCAATCAGTTGCTGGCGCTGGCACGAAGCATCCAGGCGGATATCGCCGAGCGTTTCGGCGTCGAGCTGGAAATGGAACCGAACCTGCTCTGACTTCGTCCGTTCATCGCGATGCCTCCTGGCGTCTGGCGCACCGTCCGCCGGAGAAATAAAAAAGGGGATGCCAATGGCATCCCCTTTTTCGTTACTCGGACTCGATCAAACCTTCGGTTTGTCCTCGTCTTCGTTCTGGGCTTCGACCTCGGTCGGCTCCGGTGGACGGGTAGCGGCCTGTTCGGCTTGCGCTTCCAACGTTTGCGGGGCGACTTCGATCTCGGTCTCGGCCACCGGCTGGATGGCTTCGACCGGTGCGGCCGGTTCTTCGGCCTCGATCATCGGCTCGGCAGCGACCGGCGCCTGACCCAGCTCGGACGCGTACTCGGCGACCGGCTCGGGCTGTGCTTCGCCGACCGAGGGCACTTCGACCTGCGAGGCGGTTTCGCCGACGGTGGCGGCTTCGGCAGCTTCACGCGCGAGACGCTCGGCTTCCAGGCGACGGCGACGCACTTCACGCGGATCGTTCGGTGCGCGCCCGCCGGCCGCCTGTTCGATCACGATACTTTCAGCCTGCGGGGCTTCGATGACCGGCGCGACCGCTTCGACGGTGGCCGCCTCGCTCTGCGCCTGGGCTTCGACGACGGGCTCGCTGACCGGCTCGACGATCTGCTCGACGGCGGCGGGTGCTTCGCTCGCCAGCGGTTCTGCTTCGACCGGAGCGGGCAGCTCGCTGTCCTGGGTCTGCGCCGATGCTTCGGCAGCTTCCACGGCAACAGGCTCGCTGACTTCGGCGATGGGCTGGACGTAGGTGGTTTCGGCAACCGGTGCGTCGTCGGCGACAGGCGCAGCCTCGACCTGGGCCGGAGTGCTTTCCGGCTCGTCGCCTTCGGCAGGCGCTGCAGCCAGCGAGCTGGCCACGGCAGCCGCGACGGCAATGTCGGCAGCGGCAGGCGCATTGTTCGACGTTTCCGCGCTTTCACCTTCCTCGGCGTTCTCGATGATCTCGCCATTGGCGTCACGCTGACGCTCACGGCGGTTGCTGCGGCGACGCTGGCCACGCGAACGGCGACGCGGACGGTCGTCATCGCTGCCTTCGTTGCTTTCCTCTACCACTTCTTCGCTGTTCAGCAGCTCCTCGTCGGCCACCACCGGCTGCTCGGCGCGCGGTTGACGCTCTTCACGCGGGGCGCGCTCGGTGCGTTCACGACGGCCTTCGCCGGCCTCGCGTGGCTGGCGCTCTTCACGCGGTTCACGGGCTTCACGCGGCTCGCGGGGCTCACGCAGTTCACGCGGCTCGCGGGCTTCACGCGGCTCGCGTGGCTCACGCAGTTCGCGGGTCGGACGCTCTTCGCCACCACGGGCTTCACGCGGCTCGCGCGGCGTGCGCTCGCGGCGGGTTTCCTGGCCCTCACGTGGCTCGCGGGCTTCACGAGGTGCGCGTTCTTCACGAGGGGCACGCTCTTCGCGCGGTGCGCGGTCCTCGCGGGGCTGGCGTTCTTCGCGCGGTTTGCGCTCTTCGCTGTTGGCGCGCGCTTCACGCGGCTCGCGGTTGTCACGGCCACCGTCGCGACGACGGTTCTGCTGACGACCATTGCGGCGTTCGTCGCTGCGCTGCGGACGCTGCGCAGCGGGCTTCTGCTCGGTGGGCTGGGCGACGGGTTCTTCCTTGCCGGCGAACAGGCTGACCAGGGACTTCACCAGGCCCTTGAACAGGCTCGGTTCTGGCGCGCTGGCGACCGGTTGTGCGGCAGCGACCGGAGCGCTCGGTGCCGGGGCAGGGCGCTCGGGGGAAACGGTCTTGACCACTGCTTCCTGGCGAACCAGGGTGCGCGTGGCGCTGACCGGCTGGACTTCCTCTTCCTCAACCGCGGCCATTTCGTAGCTTGACTGGCCGGCGAGCAGCTCGGGGCTGTCGTCGCGCAGGCGCTGCACTTCGAAGTGCGGGGTTTCCAGGTGGTCGTCCGGCAGAATGAAGATGCGTGCACGGGTACGCAGCTCGATCTTGGTGATCGCGTTGCGCTTCTCGTTGAGCAGGAAAGCGGCTACCTGGAACGGAACGCGGGCGCGGACTTCAGCTGTGCGGTCCTTCAGGGCTTCTTCTTCGATCAGGCGCAGGATCGCCAGCGACAGCGATTCGACGTCGCGAATGATGCCCTGGCCGTTGCAGCGCGGGCAGACGATGCCGCTGGTTTCACGCAGCGACGGACGCAGGCGCTGACGCGACATTTCCAGCAGGCCGAAACGCGAGATGCGACCGATCTGGATGCGTGCGCGGTCGGCTTCGAGGGCTTCGCGGACTTTTTCTTCCACGGCGCGCTGGTTCTTCGCTGGGGTCATGTCGATGAAGTCGATGACGATCAGGCCGCCGATGTCGCGCAGGCGCAACTGGCGGGCAATCTCTTCGGCCGCTTCCAGGTTGGTCTGCAGGGCGGTTTCTTCGATGTCGCCGCCTTTGGTCGCACGCGCCGAGTTGATGTCGATGGACACCAGGGCTTCGGTCGGGTCGATGACGATGGAACCGCCGGACGGCAGCTTCACTTCGCGCTGGAAGGCGGTTTCGATCTGGCTTTCGATCTGGAAGCGGTTGAACAGCGGAACGCTGTCTTCATACAGCTTGATCTTGCTGGCGTATTGCGGCATCACCTGCTGGATGAAGCTCAGCGCTTCGTTCTGGGCTTCGACGCTGTCGACCAGTACTTCACCGATGTCCTGGCGCAGGTAGTCGCGAATGGCGCGGATGATGACGTTGGATTCCTGATAGATCAGGAAAGGTGCGCTACGGCCTACAGAAGCTTCCTTGATCGCGGTCCAGAGTTGCAGCAGGTAGTCGAGGTCCCATTGCAGTTCTTCGCTGGAGCGGCCGAGGCCGGCGGTGCGTACGATCAGGCCCATGTCCGCGGGGGCGTCGAGGCCGTTCAGCGCTTCACGCAGTTCATTGCGCTCTTCGCCTTCGATGCGGCGGGAGATGCCGCCGGCACGGGGGTTGTTCGGCATCAGCACCAGATAACGACCGGCCAGGCTGATGAAGGTGGTCAGGGCAGCGCCCTTGTTGCCGCGTTCTTCTTTCTCGACCTGGACGATGACTTCCTGGCCTTCCTTGAGGACTTCCTTGATGTTCACGCGGCCTTCGGGGGCCTTGCTGAAGTATTCGCGGGAAATTTCCTTGAGGGGCAGGAAGCCGTGGCGATCGGCGCCGAAGTCGACGAAGGCGGCTTCCAGGCTGGGTTCTACGCGGGTGATTCGGCCTTTGTAGATGTTCGCCTTCTTCTGCTCACGGGCGCCCGATTCGATGTCGAGGTCGTAGAGTTTCTGGCCATCTACCAGCGCGACACGCAACTCTTCGGGTTGAGTCGCGTTAATCAGCATTCTTTTCATGTAATACCGTTCGGTTTCCGGGCTGCCGGAAACGGCGTTCGGCACACACGACTCTCGCGGTCGGTGTCAGGTGCGCGTCAACAGCGGCTTACCGCTGTAGTGTCCAGCGATGCCAGGCCAATGGGGCCGGGTTCGCGACGACGTCTCCTGCTTCTGTCGGAACAAAAGCACTTTGTCAGGAGGAGGAATCAATCATCGACAGCGGACGAGATGAAGCGTCTTGAATAAAGCCTGAAGCTACGCAGTCCGATGATTGTGCATCTCCACCCTACACGTATCCCTTGAAAATCGGGTGCCGCTCGCAGAATCCGCAGCGGGTTTTCATTTATCGCGATGCTCCTACGGGGCAGCGCGTATGGGCTCAAGGCTGGGTTTCGAGCTGCTCGCGACAATACGGCGGGTAACTTCGTCGGACGGCCTCACGTCCTGGCATGGGTTGCTAGCGGCGGTGGACGAACGATTCAGCGGGTGTCCACCAGGCCGTGGCCGCTTTTGGCGGCGTTCGGGACTATAGCAGTAATCATTAAGTGCTTCAATTCCATGAAAAATTGCTATCATTGCGCGATGACGACTCCCGCCCAACCGACCACTGGCGTTCAACTGCTGGAGGTCTCGCCGGAATTTGCCGGCCAACGTATAGACAACTTTCTTCGCACTCAGCTCAAGGGCGTTCCCAAGACCCTGATTTACCGCATTCTTCGCAAGGGCGAAGTGCGTGTGAACAAGGGGCGGATCAAGCCCGAATACAAGCTGCAGGCCGGGGATGTCGTGCGCGTGCCGCCCCTGCGCATGGCTGAGCGGGACGAGCCCGCGCCTTTGGCGCTGGGTTTGCTTGAGCGTCTCGAAAAAGCCATCGTCTACGAAGACAAGGCCCTGATCGTGCTGAACAAGCCGGCCGGCATCGCCGTGCACGGCGGCAGCGGATTGAGCTATGGCGTGATCGAGGCATTCCGCCAGTTGCGTCCCGACGCCAAGGACATCGAGCTGGTGCATCGGCTGGATCGCGATACCTCCGGCCTTCTGATGATCGCCAAGAAGCGCAGCATGCTGCGTCACCTGCACGAGGCGTTGCGCGGCGACGGTGTCGACAAGCGCTACATGGCGCTGGTGCGCGGCAACTGGCCGGCGGCGAAGAAGAAGATCAGCGCACCCTTGCTGAAGAACAACCTGCGGTCCGGCGAGCGCATGGTCGAGGTCAATCCCGAGGGGAAGGAAGCGCTCACGGTGTTTCGTGTGCTGCGTCGCTTCGGCGAGTTCGCCACCCTCGTCGAGGCCAGCCCCATCACCGGTCGCACTCACCAGATTCGCGTTCATGCCAAGCACGCGGGGCACTCGATCGCGGGCGACAGCAAGTACGGCGATGAGGAGTTCACCCGCGAGATCCGCGAAATGGGCGGCAAGCGGCTGTTCCTGCATGCCTATGCGCTGACCGTGCCGCTGCCCGAGGGTGGCGAGTTGAAGGTCGAGGCCGAGGTGGATGAAGTCTGGGAGCGCACCTTGGAGCTCCTGGGTGCCTGATTACGAACTGCTGATCTTCGACTGGGACGGCACCTTGTGCGATTCCATCGGTCGTATCGTCGATTCGATGCGCGCGGCGGCGAGTCTTGACGGGTTGGGCGAACGCAGTGACGAGGCGATCAAGGGCATAATCGGGCTCGGTCTTCCGGAGGCTATTGCCACGCTTTATCCGGAGCTGGTCGAGGTCGGCCGGGTGGAAGTGTTCCGGCAGCGTTACGCCGAGCGCTACATGGCGCTGGACATGCGTCCATCTCCTTTGTTTTCTGGGGTGGTCGAGTGTCTGGAGTCGTTTCGCCGGCGTGGCCTGCGCATGGCGGTCGCCACCGGCAAGAGCCGCCGTGGGCTGGATCGGGTGCTGGCGGGGCATGGCTGGCTGGATTACTTCGAGATCACCCGCTGCGCCGATGAAACGGCCAGCAAGCCCGATCCGCTGATGCTAAACGAGATCCTTGCCCACTGCGGCGTGCCGCCGGAAAAGGCGCTGATGGTCGGCGATTCGTCGTTCGATCTGGACATGGCGCGCCGCGCGGGCATCGATTCGGTGGCGGTCGGCTACGGTGCCCAATCGCTGAGCGAGCTGCTCGCATTTGCTCCCAAGCTCGCCATCAACGAGTTTTCCGAACTGCGCCGCTGGTTCGACGGCGTCGCCAATGGCTCACTGATCAAGGAGTACGAGAATGTCGGATGATTGGAAGGCTTCGGCTTCCACGGTCGACGAAAAGAGCTGGAAGCTGCTGGAAAAGGCACTGCTCGCCAGTGTCCAGGAGCAGCGCCGCTCGCGCCGCTGGGGCATCTTCTTCAAGCTGCTGACCTTCGTCTACCTGTTCGGCATGCTGGCGCTGTTTTCGCCGATGCTCAACTTGCGCAAGGCCGGATCGTCCAGCGGCAGCTATACCGCGGTGGTCGATGTGCGCGGGATGATCGCCGACAAGGAGGCCGCCAGCGCAGACAACATCATTGGCAGCCTGCGCGCCGCTTTCGAGGACGAAAGCACCAAGGGTGTGATCCTGCGCATCAACAGTCCAGGCGGCAGCCCGGTGCAGTCCGGCTATATCTATGACGAAATCCGTCGCCTGCGCGCCGACAAGCCTGCGATCAAGGTCTATGCGGTAATTTCCGACCTGGGCGCCTCCGGTGCCTATTACATCGCCAGTGCGGCCGACGAGATCTACGCCGATAAATCCAGCCTGGTAGGCTCCATCGGTGTCACTGCCGCGGGTTTCGGTTTCGTGGGAACCATGGAGAAGCTGGGGGTCGATCGTCGCGTCTACACCTCCGGCGAGCACAAGGCGTTTCTCGATCCCTTCCAGCCACCCAAGGCGGATGAAACCGAGTTCTGGCAGGGCGTTTTGCAGACGACCCATCGCCAGTTCATCGACAGTGTGAAGAAGGGGCGTGGCGACCGCTTGAAGGACAAGGATCATCCGGAACTGTTTTCCGGTCTGATCTGGTCGGGAGAACAGGCGCTGCAACTGGGCCTGATCGATGGCCTTGGCAGCACCAGTTACGTTGCGCGCGAAGTCATCGGCGAGAAGGAAATAAAGGATTACACCGTCGAGGAAACGCCTTTCGACCGTTTCGCCAAGAAGATCGGTGCCAGCGTCGCCGACAATCTGGCGATGTGGATGGGCTTCCAGGGTCCTTCGCTGCGCTGATCGCTGCTTCTTTATATGGCTAGGGCGTGCGGATCACGGAATCCGAACGCCTTCGGTCAGCAGCATGTCCACCAGGCGAATCAGTGGCAGTCCGACCAGGCTCGTCGCGTCGCTGCCTTCGGTCGCCCGAAACAGGCTGACGCCCAATCCTTCCGATTTGAAGCTACCGGCGCAGTCAAGGGGCCTTTCGGCTTCCAGATAACGCTCGATCCGTTCGTCGTCGAGTTCGCGAAAGTGCACGGTGAACGGCACGCAATCCACCTGGCATTCGTCGGTGGCGGTGTTGAGCAGGGCCACCCCGGTGAGAAACACCACGCTGCTGCCGCTGGCGCCACGCAGTTGCGCCTGGGCGCGAGCGAAACTCATCGGTTTGCCAAGAATCTGTCCGTCCAAAACGGCCACTTGGTCCGAGCCGATGATCAGGTGTTGTGGGTGCAGGTGGGCGAGGGCGCGCGCTTTTTCCTCGGCAAGGCGCAGTACCAGGGCTTCGCCTTCCTCGTTAGGTCGCCGGGTTTCGTCGATCGCCGGCGCGGACCAACTGAATGGCAGGCGCAGACGTTCGAGCAATTCGCGGCGGTAGGCGGAGCTGGATGCGAGAACCAAGGGCAGCATGCGTTTCTCCTGTTGTTCGCCGGGATTCTAACGATCGCATCCGAGAGCGGACAGGGTGGATTTTCTTTGACAGCGACGACCTACATCCCTAGAATCTCGCGCCTATGTTGAATGGGCCGATTCCACCTCAGGTTGATCCACGCAAGCTTGCAGATCGCGGTACCACCCTTGAGGGTGATCTGCAGCAGGCAAGCTTGCCGCGTCTGAGCGCTCAACTCGCTGATAACGCCGGTACGGTGCATGTCAAGCTGGTGTTTGATCGCAACGAGCGTCGCGCTGCGTTCATTCGCAGCGAGTTCAGCGCTGAGGTAAAGATGATCTGCCAGCGTTGTCTGGAGATCTCCGCTCTGCCGATCCATGGCGAATACATTTACGCCGTGGTCAAGGAAGGGGCTTCCGACCAGTCAGTGCCGAAAGGCTATGACGCGCTGGAGGTGGGGGAGGAGCCCCTGGATCTGCTGACGCTGGTTGAGGATGAGTTGCTGCTCGCCTTGCCTATCGTTCCGGTCCATGAAGATTGCCAGCCGCCGGCGGGGCTCGATGAGCCTGAACCGAGCGAGGACGAGGTTTCGCGGTCCAACCCGTTCAGCGTACTGGCCCAGTTGAAGCGTGACCCAAACGTTTAGGAGTTAAATCAGTATGGCTGTTCAGCAGAACAAAAAATCCCGTTCCGCCCGTGACATGCGTCGTTCGCACGACGGTCTCGAGTCGAACGCCCTGTCCGTGGAAAAGACCACCGGTGAAGTTCACCTGCGTCACCACGTTTCCCCGGAAGGTGTATACCGCGGTCGCAAAGTGATCGACAAGGGCGCCGACGAGTAATCTTGTCCGCTCCGATCATCGCAATTGATGCAATGGGTGGGGACTTCGGTCCCCGCTTCATTGTTCCAGCCAGCATCGCCTGCCTGGTTGAATCCCCCTCGCTTCACGTGGTCCTCGTTGGCCAGACCGCTCTCCTCGAAGAAATCATTGCACGCCATCCGGGTGTCGATCGCTCGCGTCTGCACATAAAGCATGCCGGGGAAGTTGTCGGTACCAACGAACGCCCGTCCCAGGCATTGCGTGGCAAGCCTGATTCGTCCATGCGCGTCGCTCTGGAGTTGGTGCGCGACGGATACGCTCAGGCCTGTGTCAGCGCCGGCAACACCGGTGCGCTGATGGCGCTGTCGCGTCACCTCTTGAAGACTCTTCCGGGTATCGATCGTCCGGCGATGGTCACCGCCATTCCTACCCGCACCGGAAGCTGTCATCTGCTCGACCTGGGTGCGAACGTCGATTGTTCGGCCGAGCACCTCTATCAGTTCGCCGTGATGGGCGTGGTCGCCGCCGAGGCCCTGGGCACTCCGCATCCGCGTGTTGCGCTGCTCAACATCGGTACCGAAGAGATCAAGGGCAACCAGCAGGTCAAGCTGGCCGCCAGCCTGTTACAGAAAGAGGAAGGGCTCAACTTCATCGGTTACGTCGAGGGTGACGGTCTCTATCGTGGAGAAGCCGATGTGGTGGTGTGCGACGGTTTCGTTGGCAATATCCTGCTCAAGTCCAGCGAAGGCCTGGTTTCGCTCGTGTCGTCGCGGCTCGAAGCGCTGTTTCGATCGGGCGTCACCTCACGGCTGGTGGGGGTTCTCGCCTTGCCGCTCCTGCGCCGGCTGCAGGCCGAGCTGGCGCCCGCCCGGCACAATGGCGCGAGCTTTCTCGGGTTGCAGGGCATCGTGGTGAAAAGTCACGGCTCCGCCGCACAGGAGGGTTTCCAAAGCGCTATTCGCTGCGCGGTCGTGGAGGTGCGGGAGAACCTGCCTCGCCGTCTGCATGGGCGCCTCGAAGATCTGTTGCTGTAGGATGTGTGACCGTTTCCGATCCTCTGACATCCAAAGATGATTCGCGACGCCGGCAAGCGGACTGCATGTCGGGCGTTTTTCCGATAAGAGATTCCAAAAGGGCCCGTTGCAATGTCCGCACCCCTCGCATTCGTATTTCCCGGTCAAGGCTCGCAGTCGCTCGGCATGCTGGCTGAGCACGGCGCACAGCCGGGAACCGTTCTGCAGACTTTCGCCGAAGCGTCCGATGCCCTCGGCTATGACCTCTGGGCCTTGATCCAGCAGGGTCCTGTGGAGCGTCTCAACGAAACCGACAAAACCCAGCCGGCCATCCTCGCGGCATCGATCGCGCTCTGGCGCCTTTGGCTGGCCGAGGGTGGCGCCACGCCCGCCTTCGTTGCCGGGCACAGCCTCGGCGAGTATTCCGCCCTGGTGGCTGCCGGTAGCCTGCCGTTCGCCGCAGCGGTGAAGCTGGTCGAGCGTCGTGGACAGTTGATGCAGCAGGCAGTGCCGGCCGGGCAGGGCGGGATGGCGGCGATCATCGGTCTGGACGACGCCGACGTTCTGGCTGCCTGTGCCGAAGCGGCACAGGGCGAAGTGGTCAGCGCAGTGAATTTCAATGCTCCCGGCCAGGTCGTGATCGCGGGCGGTGCGGCTGCCGTGGCGCGCGCCATGGAAGCCTGCAAGGCCCGTGGCGCGAAGCGCGCGCTGCCGCTGCCGGTGAGCGTTCCGTCGCACTGCGAGCTGATGCGACCGGCTGCCGAGCGCTTTGCCGAGTCGGTTCAGGCGATTGCCTGGCAGGCGCCGAGCATTCCGCTGGTGCAGAACGTCAGTGCGGCGGTGCCTGTCGATTTGGAAACGCTTCAGCGGGACTTGCTGGCGCAGCTGTACAGCCCGGTCCGCTGGGTCGAGTCCATCGTTCGATTGGGAGGACAGGGCGTGACCGATCTTGTCGAATGTGGTCCTGGCAAGGTGTTGAGCGGCCTGAACAAGCGCTGCGTGAAAGACCTCCGCACGCATAACCTGGATACCCCCGAAGCCTTCGCTGCGACGCGCGCGGCGCTGGCCTGAGCATGGAGAAGAGTATGAGTTTGCAAGGTAAGGTCGCGCTGGTTACCGGCGCGAGTCGCGGTATCGGCCAGGCCATCGCCCTCGAGTTGGGTCGCCAGGGTGCGATCGTCATTGGCACTGCGACGTCGCCCGCCGGCGCCGAACGCATCGCCGAAACGCTCAAGCAGAACGGCATCGAAGGCGCTGGCCTGGTCCTCGACGTAACCGACAGCGACTCGGTCTCGAGCACCCTGGAACACATCCAGCAGCATCTCGGCCAGCCATCGATCCTCGTCAATAACGCAGGGATCACGCGTGATAATCTGATGTTGCGCATGAAGGACGATGAGTGGTTCGAGGTCATCAATACCAACCTCAACAGCCTGTTCCGTCTCTCCAAGGCCGTTCTGCGCGGTATGACCAAGGCGCGTTGGGGCCGTATCATCAATATCGGTTCGGTCGTCGGCGCCATGGGCAACGGTGGCCAGGCCAACTATGCCGCAGCCAAAGCCGGTCTCGAGGGATTTGGTCGCGCGCTGGCGCGTGAAGTCGGTTCGCGGGCGATTACCGTCAATGCGGTAGCGCCGGGTTTCATCGATACCGACATGACCCGTGAACTGCCGGAAGCGCAACGTGACGCGTTGCTTGGGCAGATTCCGCTGGGCCGTCTGGGGCAAGCCGAGGAAATCGCCAAGGTCGTGGCTTTCCTTGCGTCGGATGGCGCGTCCTATGTCACTGGTGCGACCATTCCGGTCAACGGCGGCATGTACATGAGCTAATGTGACGGAATCCTTAAGGAATCTGTCACAGGAACGGTCTAGAATCCGCTCCCAATTATCGCTGGTAGAATAGGCGGCGTCGTGCGGCTCAGGGAAGGTCGGTGGCGTTCAGCTTGAAAAGCGGAAAACCCTTTCTATACACTTACCCGCAGCCCAGCTGCCGGGACTTGTCCACTAGGAGTGAAAACAAAACATGAGCACCATCGAAGAACGCGTCAAGAAAATCGTCGCTGAGCAACTCGGCGTCAAAGAAGAGGAAGTGACCAACAGTGCTTCCTTCGTCGAAGACCTGGGCGCGGACTCTCTTGACACCGTCGAGCTGGTGATGGCTCTGGAAGAGGAATTCGAGACCGAGATCCCGGACGAGCAAGCTGAGAAGATCACCACTGTTCAGGAAGCCATCGATTACATCAACGCGCACGCGCAGTGATCTCGTAATCGTCGACTTTCCGACTGGGAAAAGCCGCACTGCCTTTCGGGGCGTGCGGCTTTTCTTTAAGCGCCATTCCAGGGCGCACGATAAGAAGAGGATATAGCAGTGTCGCGCAGACGCGTCGTGGTCACCGGTGTGGGCATGTTGTCACCGCTGGGGACCGATGTGCCGAGCAGCTGGGAAGGAATTCTCGCCGGCCGCAGTGGCATCGCTCCCATCGAGCACATGGACCTTTCCGCCTACAGCACCCGTTTCGGGGGCTCGGTGAGGAATTTCAATGTCGAGGAATACCTCTCGGCCAAGGAAGCTCGCAAGATCGACCTGTTCATCCAGTACGGACTGGCCGCCAGCTTCCAGGCGGTTCGCGATTCCGGGCTGGAGGTCACCGATGCCAATCGTGAGCGTATCGGCGTGGCCATGGGCTCCGGTATCGGCGGCCTGACCAACATCGAGAACAATTGCAAATCGCTGATCGAACAGGGGCCGCGGCGCATTTCGCCGTTCTTCGTGCCCGGGTCGATCATCAACATGGTGTCCGGCTTCCTGTCCATCCATCTGGGTATCCAGGGGCCGAACTACGCCATCGCCACCGCTTGTACCACCGGCACCCATTGCATCGGCATGGCCGCGCGGAACATCGCCTATGGCGAAGCCGACGTGATGATCGCCGGCGGCTCGGAAATGGCCGCCAGTGGCCTGGGCATCGGCGGGTTCGCCGCCGCGCGGGCGCTGTCCACGCGCAATGACGATCCGCAGCGCGCCAGCCGTCCCTGGGACAAGGGCCGGGACGGCTTCGTGCTGTCCGACGGTGCCGGCGCGCTGGTGCTGGAAGAGCTCGAGCATGCCAAGGCGCGCGGCGCGACCATCTATGCCGAGCTGGTCGGCTTCGGCATGAGCGGTGACGCCTACCACATGACTTCGCCTCCGGACGACGGCGCCGGTGCGGCCCGCTGCATCCGCAACGCGCTGCGCGACGCTTCGCTGAATCCGGAGCAGGTGCAGTACATCAATGCCCACGGCACTTCCACGCCGGCTGGTGATCTCGCCGAGGCGATGGCGATCAAGAGCGTCTTCGGCGATCACGCCTACGCGCTGTCGGTCAGTTCGACCAAGTCCATGACCGGTCACCTGCTGGGTGCGGCGGGCGCGGTCGAGGCGATCTTCAGCGTGCTGGCGATCCGCGACCAGGTCGCACCGCCAACCATCAACCTGGACGAACCGGACGAGGGCTGCGACCTCGATTTCGTGGCGAACCAGGCCAAGGCACGGCCGATCGACGTCGTACTGACCAACTCCTTCGGCTTTGGCGGCACCAACGGCTCGCTGGTGTTCAGCCGGTTCGCCGACTGATGCTCCGCTGGGTCGACGGTCGACCCAGCGAGACGCTGTCCAGCCTGGATCGCGGCCTCGCCTACGGTGATGGGCTCTTCGAGACCATCGCCGTGCGCAGCGCACGCCCACGTCTGCTCGAGCATCATCTGGCGCGGCTGGCCGACGGCTGCCGACGGCTGTCCATCCCCCTCGATCAGGCGCTGCTGCGCGCCGAGCTGTTGGCTTTCGCCACGCAGCTGGGCGAGGGCGTCGCCAAACTGGTCGTCACCCGCGGCGATGGTGCCCGCGGTTATGCCCCGCCTGGCGCGCCCACGCCGCGCCGGTTGTTGTTCGGCAGTCCCTGGCCATCCTATGCGCAAGCCAACGTCTCTCAGGGCGTCGAGCTGTTTCCCTGTCGCACGCGCCTCGCCGAGCAGCCGTTGCTGGCCGGTATGAAGCACCTGAACCGGCTCGAGCAGGTCATCGCCCGTGGCGAGTGGCAGGAGCCGCGCTATGCCGAGGGGCTGATGCGGGACATGTCGGGACGGGTGGTGGAGGGGGTTTTCAGCAACCTGTTCCTGGTCCGCGAGGGCCGATTGATTACCGCCGAGCTGAGCCGCTGCGGTGTCGCCGGGGTGATGCGCGCCTGGCTGCTGGAGCAGGCGGCGGAACAGCAGATCGTGGTTGATATCCGGGATGTCGATTACGACGAGTTGCTCGCTGCCGACGAAGTGTTTCTCTGCAACAGCCTGTACGGGATCTGGCCCGTGCGCCGTCTGGAGGGACATGTCTGGCCCGCCGGAGCGCTCACCCGTAAACTGCAGGGCATCCTCCGCACGCTTCTGGATTTCTGATTCGTGATACGCAAATTGTTGATTCTGCTCGAGGTTGGCGTATTGCTCGGCGGTCTTGCGCTGGGTTTCTGCGGCTGGCGGCAACGCGAGGCGCTGCAGCAGCCGCTGGCCCTCGCCGAGGAGCACCTGCTCGAGGTGCCCAGCGGCAGCACGCCAGGTGGCCTGCTGGGTGAGCTGGAGAGCGAAGCGGTGTTGCGCGATTCGTTCTGGCTTCGCCTCTACTGGCGTTTCAATCTGTCCGGACAGAGCCTGCACAGCGGCGAGTACCGTCTCACGCCGGGCATGAGCGCCGCGGATCTGCTTCGCCTTTGGCAGCACGGTGAGGTCGTTCAGTACAGCCTGACGTTGGTGGAGGGCTGGAATTTCCATCAGGTGCGCCAGGCGCTGGAAAAACAGACCAAGCTGGAGCAGACCCTCGCCGGCGTGGACGACCGCGAGCTGATGGCGCGCCTGGGCGAATCCGGCGCACATCCTGAAGGGCGCTTCTTCCCGGACACCTATCGCTACGTGCGCGGCACCAAGGACATCGACCTGCTGAAGCAGGCCAGGCAGCGCCTGCAACAGGTGCTCGACGAGGAATGGGCGCAGCGCGCCGAAGGCTTGCCGTACGCCGACGCCTACCAGGCGCTGATCATGGCCTCGCTGGTGGAGAAGGAAACCGGCGTGCCATCCGAACGCGGGCAGATCGCCGGCGTGTTCATCCGCCGCCTGGGGTTGGGCATGCTGCTGCAGACCGATCCGACCGTGATCTACGGCCTGGGCGAGCGCTACAACGGCAAGCTGACGCGGGCCCATCTGCGCGAGGCCAACCCCTACAACACCTACATGGTCGCCGGGCTGCCGCCGACGCCGATCTCTCTGGTCGGCCGCGAGGCGATCCACGCCGCCCTGCATCCGGAGCCCGGCAGCAGCCTGTACTTTGTTGCGCGGGGCGATGGCAGCCACCTGTTCTCCGATGACCTGGAGTCGCACAACCGTGCGGTACGCGAGTATCAGTTAAAGCGCCGCGCCGATTACCGTTCCAGTCCGGCGCCGATTCCCGTTCCCCCGCAATCCCAGCAGAAGGAAGCCCCGTGAGCGGCCTGTTCGTCACCCTGGAAGGGCCGGAAGGCGCCGGCAAGAGCACCAATCGCGAGTACCTCGCCGAGCGTCTGCGGGCGAACGGCGTCGAAGTGCTGCTGACCCGCGAGCCGGGCGGCACACCGCTGGCCGAGCGCATTCGCGAGCTGTTGCTGGCACCCAGCGACGAGCCCATGGCGGCCGATACCGAGCTGCTGCTGGTGTTCGCCGCTCGCGCGCAGCATCTGGCCGAGGCCATCCGTCCGGCGCTGGCGCGCGGTTGCGTGGTGCTCTGCGATCGATTCACCGATGCCACCTACGCCTACCAGGGCGGCGGTCGCGGCTTGTCCACGGCGCGTATTGCCGAGCTCGAGGCGTTCGTCCAGGGCGAGTTGCGCCCGCAACTGACGCTGATCTTCGACCTGCCGGTGGAGATCGGCCTCTCGCGTGCCGCCGCGCGTGGCCGGCTCGATCGCTTCGAGCAGGAGGGCCGTGGCTTCTTCGAGGCGGTGCGCCAGGCCTATCTAACCCGCGCCGCCGCCGTGCCGGCGCGCTACCGCATCGTCGACGCGGCGCAGCCGCTGGACGCCGTACAGCGCGCGCTCGATGGGCTGCTGCCCGAGCTGCTGGAGTTGGCCCGTGGCTGAAGCCTTTCCCTGGCAGGCCGCGTTGTGGCAGCAGATGGCCACGCGCAGCCAGCATGCGCACGCCTATCTGCTGCATGGCCCGGCCGGAATCGGCAAGCGTGCCTTCGCCGAACGGCTGATGGCGCGGCTGCTCTGCCTGCAACCGCAGGGCGCCGATGCCTGTGGTCAATGCAAGGCCTGCCATCTGTTGGCGGCAGGCACCCACCCGGACAATTTCGTGCTGGAGCCCGAAGAGGCCGACAAGCCGATCAAGGTCGACCAGGTGCGCGAGCTGGTGTCCTTCGTGGTGCAGACGGCGCAACTCGGCGGGCGCAAGGTGATCCTCGTCGAGCCCGTCGAGGCGATGAACCTCAACGCCGCCAACGCGCTGCTCAAGAGCCTCGAGGAGCCCTCGGGAAACACCGTGCTGCTGCTGATCAGCCATCAGCCCAGCCGCCTGCTGCCCACGGTCAGGAGTCGCTGCGTACAGCAGGCCTGCCCGCTGCCGAGTGCCGAGCAGAGTCTGGCTTGGCTCTCCGCCAACGTCCCCGAGGCGACGCCGGAGATGCTCACCGAACTGCTCGAGCTGGCCGGCGGCTCGCCGCTGGCGGCCAAGCGCCTGCATGGGCAGGGTGTGCTCGAGCTGCGCGCGCAGGTCGTCGACGGGGTGAAGAAGCTGCTCAAGCAGCAGCAGGGCGCCAGCCAGTTGGCCGAGGGTTGGAATGCCGTACCGCTGCAACTGCTGTTCGACTGGTTCCACCAGTGGGCGCAGCTGATGCTGCGTTATCAACTGACCCGTGATGAAGGCGGGCTCGGACCGGCGGACATGCGCAAGGTCGTCCAGTACCTGGCGGACAAAACTCCGCAGGCCAAACTGTTGTCGATGCAGGACTGGCTGTTGGCGCAGCGGCAGAAGGTTCTCGGCAAAGCCAACCTGAACCGTGTGCTGCTTCTCGAGGCTCTCCTCGTGCAGTGGGCAAGCCTGCCTGGGCCGGGCTAGAATCGCGTCAACTACCGCATTGGAATACCGCATGAGCCTGCCACCGAACCTGGGTCCGCGTAACGGAATCCTGTCCTTGACCATCAAGGACAAATCCGTGCTGTATGCCGCCTACATGCCCTTCATCCGGAACGGCGGTCTGTTCATCCCCACCAACAAGAGCTACAAGCTCGGTGACGAAGTGTTCATGCTGCTGAACCTGATGGACGAGCCGGAGAAGATTCCGGTGGCCGGCAAGGTGGTCTGGATCACGCCGAAGGGTGCCCAGGGCAACCGTGCCGCCGGTGTAGGTGTGCAGTTCAACGAGGGTGACAACACCGCCCGCAACAAGATCGAGACCTACCTCGCCGGCGCGTTGAAGTCCGATCGCCCGACCCACACGATGTAACCCAACCCGCTGGCGCCCGCTATACCTTCCTCATCCTCGTAGATTTGCCATGCTCGTCGACTCCCATTGCCACCTCGACCGCCTCGATCTGGCTGCCCACGGCGGCTCTCTCGATGCCGCGCTGGAGGCGGCGCGCGCGCGCGGCGTCGGACATTTCCTCTGCATCGGCGTGAGCGCGGACAACGCCGCGGCCGTGAAGGCGCTGGCCGAGCGTTATGCCGATGTGCACTGTTCGGTCGGTGTGCATCCGCTGGACATCCAGCCCGGCGCCGCGCCGGCTCTCGACTGGCTGCTGGCCGAACTCGAGCATCCGCGCGTCGCTGCCATCGGTGAGACCGGCCTGGACTACCACTACGAGCCGGAGGCGGCCGAGCTGCAGCGGCAGGCATTCCGGCTGCACCTGCACGCGGCGCAGATCACCGGCAAGCCGGTCATCGTGCATACCCGCGAAGCGCGGGCTGACACCCTCGCGCTGCTGCGCGAGGCAGCGCTGCCCCAGGCCGGCGTGCTGCACTGCTTCACCGAGGACTGGGAAATGGCCAAGGCGGCGCTGGATATCGGGTTCTACATCTCGCTGTCGGGCATCGTCACCTTCCGCAACGCCGATGCACTGCGCGAAGTGGCGCGGCAGGTGCCGGCAGATCGCCTGCTGGTGGAAACCGATTCGCCTTACCTCGCACCGATCCCCCATCGCGGCAAGCCCAACCTGCCGCAATACGTACGTGAAGTGGCGGAGTTCCTCGCCGAGCTGCGCGGGGTCGGCTTCGACACGCTGGCCGAGCAGACCACGGCCAACTTTAAGCGGCTGTTCCCGCTCGCGCGGTTCTGAGCAGGCAAAAAAAACCCGGGTTCTGGGGGTGAATCCGGGTCAAGACCATTTAGGAGTTGCATCAGGACGCGCGGTCCACGGCGCCTGCCCGTGCGGCGTTCGGGGGAAAACGCTGCATCCGGTGATTGGATTATTGACCAGGCCGGCGTGGCGTCCAGCGAATGCTGGTCGTTTTTTAAACAGATTTGGAATACCGCTACGTTTGCTGAGCACTCACCCCTCTACCTTCTGACGCAGCACGTTCAGGGTCTCCTCGATTACCCGCGTTTCGGTGTAGAAGTGCGGCGACAAGCGAATGCCGGCGCCTCGCTGGGCGCAGACGACCTGATGAGCCTTCAGATGCGCAAACAGGGCGGCGTTGTCGCAGCCGTTCAGGCTGAAGGTCAGGATTCCGGCGCGGCGGGCCGGGTTTAGCGGGCTGTGCAGGCGGACCCCGGGAATTGCCTGCAGCCCTTCCTGCAGCCATTGCACCCGCTCTTCCAGCGCCTTGCCCACCGCCTCCATGCCGATTTCTTCGAGCAGCGACAGGCTGGCTTCCAGGCCCATGGCGCCGAGCATGTTCGGGCTGCCGCATTCGAAGCGGCGAGCGCTGCGTGCCGGTTCCCAGTCGGCGCGGTCGTAGTCGCCGGCGTGCTCCAGCATGTGCCAGCCGTATTCGTGCAGCTTCAGCTGGTCGCGCAGATCGCGGCGGCAATAGAACACGCCGAGGCCTTCCGGGCCGAGCATCCACTTGTGTCCGTCAGCCATGGCGAAGGCGCAGTGGCTGGCCTGGACATCGAAGGGCAGGGCGCCCAGTTGCTGGATGGCGTCGATGCACAGGAGCACGCCGTTCTGCTGGCAGCCCTGGCCCAGACGCGGCAGGTCCAGGCGCAGTCCGCTGGCGTATTGCACCGCGCTGATGGCCATCAGTCGCGTTCGTGGTCCGCAGGCGGCGAGCAGCGCGGCTTCGGGGTCCTTGCCGGCCAGTCTGACCTGGATCACCTCGACACCCTGCGGCTTGAGCGCTTCCCAGACGACACGGTTGGATGGGAATTCCTCGTCGCTGATGATCACCTGATCGCCGCTGCGCCAGTCGAGGCCGAAGGCCACGAAGGACAGCGCCTCGGAAGTGTTCTTCACCAGCGCGATATCCGCGATGCCGGGCGCGTTGAGCAGGCGTCGCAGGCGTTCGCGCAGGCGGTGTTCCACGTCCAGCCATTGCGGGTAGTCACGGGCACCGTGCGTGGCGTTCTCTTCGGCGAAGGCGCTTATCGCCAGGCTCGCGCGTTTTGGCCAGGGGGCGACGGCGGCGTGATTCAGATAACGCAGGCCGGAAGCCTGCGGGAACTCGTCTTGAAAGGCATACATGATGGATGTTCCGTGCAATTTGCGGCCGGTTGGGCATAATATCCCGCTTCGATTTTCACCTTAGTCTTCCTATGCAGAAAGAACCCCGTAAGGTCCGAGAATTCCGCCGCCGTGAGCAGGAGATCCTCGACACCGCGCTCAAGCTGTTCCTCGAGCAAGGTGAAGACAGCGTCACTGTCGAGATGATCGCCGACGCAGTCGGTATCGGCAAAGGCACGATCTACAAGCACTTCAAGTCGAAGGCGGAGATTTACCTGCGCCTGATGCTCGACTATGAGCGCGACCTCAACGAGCTGTTCCACTCGGACAAACTCGACAACGACAAGGAAGCGCTGTCGCGCGCCTACTTCGAGTTCCGCATGCGCGATCCGCAGCGCTACCGGCTGTTCGACCGGCTCGAGGAGAAGGTCGTCAAGGGCAACCAGGTGCCAGAAATGATTGAGGAGCTGCACAAGATTCGAGCCTCGAACTTCCAGCGTCTGACCCGCCTGATCGAAGGCCGTATCGCCGAGGGAAAGCTGGAGAACGTGCCGCCGTACTTCCACTATTGCGCCGCATGGGCGCTAGTGCACGGCGCCGTCGCGCTCTACCACTCGCCGTTCTGGAGCAATGTGCTGGAGGATCAGGAAGGCTTCTTCCAGTTCCTCATGGACATCGGAGTGCGCATGGGCAACAAGCGCAAGCGCGACGGCGATACGCCCGCTGCCTGAGGGCTGCGGGCGGTTCCTGCGGGTGGCGCGGCCACTCGCCCGCTGAATTTCTCCCCGCATGTTCGGTCCGTTGTAGTGATGGCGCGGAAGCTGCATTGACCGTCCATCCGCCGGTTTCCCGTCGCCGGCGCCAGGAGAAGATTCGATGCGACGCATGATTCCGTGGTTGGTGCTGCTTTGCCTGAGTGGCTGCATGAAGGTCAGCGACATGGCCGAAGGCACCCGCTATCAGTTGGCCGACGCCGGCATTCTCGATCACAGTGCCACCGAGCGAGCCAATAACCGGCGCCTGCAGCCCGATTCCTTCATCTACATCGTCCAGGGGCATTTTATTCCGCCCGGTAGCGCCTACCCGCGACCCAATGTCGTCGCGGAGGAAGCCTTCAACGGTTTCGTCGAATATTTTCCGATGGTTCGACGCGCACGTGGTCCGCTCGGGCTGGACGAGGCGATGGCCGAGGCGCGCAGCTTCGGCGCGCACTACCTGCTGTACGCCCGCTTCGCCAGCGCCGACGACCGCATAGGCACGGCGGAAGAGTGGGAGGACCAGGAAGCGCTGGACCGCCTGGGCATCGACCGCGGCGTGATCCAGCTGATGCTGGTAGAAACCAGCACCAATTTCCTGGTGGACACTGCACGCATCCGCAACCGGGGCGGTTTTCTGACGTTCTACGATCAGCGCCCGGAGGATTTGCTGGCGCCGCCACTGCGCGACTACGCCCAGCGTCTGCTGGGCTTGAACACGAGGTGAACATGAGCGAATCAGGTAAGGCCAACGATCTTCTGGCGCAGATCCCCAAGGGGGAAAAGAAAGGCCTGCCGCCCGTGCACTTGTGGAACCCTGACTTCTGCGGCGACATCGACATGCGTATCGCCCGGGACGGCACCTGGTACTACCTGGGAACGCCGATCGGGCGAAAGCCGATGGTCAAGCTCTTCTCAACCATCATTCGGCGCGATGACGACGATTATTTTCTGATCACGCCCGTGGAAAAGGTCGGCATCACGGTGGACGACGCGCCGTTCGTGGCGCTGACGTTGCAGGTGGAAGGCGAGGGCGAGCGCCAGGTGCTGCGCTTTATGACCAACGTCGATGATGAAATCGTAGCCGGTGAAGAGCATCCGATCCGGGTGACGCTCGACAAGGACACCGCGGAGCCTGCGCCTTATCTGCGGGTGCGCGGCAACCTCGATGCGCTGATTCACCGCAATGTCTTCTACCAGATGGTCGAGCTGGCGGTGCCGCGCGATCAGGATGGCGAGTGCTGGCTGGGTGTCTGGAGCAGCGGCGTTTTCTTCCCCATCGGACCGCTGCCGGCTTGATGCCCGCGCTTTTCCGCACCCCACCAAAAAAAAGGCCCCGAGGGGCCTTTTTCATTACTCACATGTTGGGGTAGTTCGGCCCGCCGGTGCCTTCCGGGGCGACCCAGGTGATGTTCTGCGCCGGGTCCTTGATATCGCAGGTCTTGCAGTGGACGCAGTTCTGCGCGTTGATCTGGAAGCGCTTCTCGCCATCTTCCTGAGTCACCACCTCATAGACGCCTGCCGGGCAGTAACGCTGGGCCGGTTCGTCGTACAGCGGGAGGTTCTGGCCGATCGGAATGCTCGGATCGGTCAGTTTCAGGTGGATCGGCTGATCCTCTTCGTGGTTGGTGCTGGAGAGGAACACCGACGAGAGCTTGTCGAAGCTGATCTTGCCGTCCGGTTTCGGGTAGCTGATCTTCTCGGCTTCCGCGGCTTTCTTCAGGCAGGTGTGATCCATGCGCGTGTCGTGCAGGGTCAACGGCAACTTGCCACCGAGCAGGTTGTACTCGACGAAGCTGAACGCCGGGCCGAGCAGCGGGCCGAACTTGTGCATCGCCGGGCCGAAGTTGCGGGTCTGGTACAGCTCGTCATGCAGCCAGCTGGCCTTGAAACCGTCCACGTAGTTGTTCAGTTCATCGGCCTCGCGACCGGCGGCCAGCGCCTCGGCGATGGCTTCGGCGGCGAGCATGCCGGACTTCATCGCGGTGTGGCTGCCCTTGATCTTGGCCGCGTTGAGTGTGCCGAGGTCGCAGCCGATCAGCGCGCCGCCCGGGAAGACCATCTTCGGCAGCGAGTTGTAGCCGCCCTTGACCAGCGCGCGTGCGCCGTAGGAAATGCGCTTGCCGCCTTCCAGGTACTGCTTGATCACCGGGTGGTGCTTGTAGCGCTGGAACTCGTCGAACGGCGACAGGTGCGGGTTGCTGTAGGCGAGGTCGACGATCAGCCCGACGACGACCTGGTTGTTCTCCAGGTGATAGAGGAACGAACCGCCCGGGTTTTCCTTGTTCAGCGGCCAGCCGGAGGTGTGTACCACCAGGCCTTGCTCGTGCTTGGCCGGGTCGATTTCCCAGAGTTCCTTGATGCCGATGCCGTAGTGCTGCGGGTCGGCATCCTTGGCCAGGTTGTAGCGCTTGCCCAGCTGTTTGCCGATATGACCGCGGCAGCCCTCGGCGAACAGCGTGTACTTGCCGCGCAGCTCCATGCCGGGCGTGAACACGCCTTCTTTCGGGTGGCCTTCGCGATCGACGCCGAGATCGCCGGTGACGATGCCGCGGACGATGCCGCTCTCGTCGATCAGCGCTTCCTGGGCGGCGAAGCCCGGATAGATTTCGACGCCGAGGTTCTCCGCCTGCTGGGCCAGCCAGCGGCACAGGTTGCCGAGGGAAATGATGTAGTTGCCTTCGTTGTGCATCGGCTTGGGCACGAAGAAGTTCGGGACCTTGGTGGCTTTGTCTGCGCTATTCAGCAGATAGATGTCGTCGCGCTTCACCGGCGTGTTGAGCGGGGCGCCGAGCGCTTTCCAGTCGGGAAAGAGTTCGTTCAGGGCGCGCGGCTCGAACACGGCGCCAGATAGAATGTGGGCGCCGACCTCGGAACCTTTCTCGACCACGCAGACGCTGATTTCCTGGCCCGCTTCGGCGGCCTTTTGCTTCAATCGACAGGCGGCGGACAGACCAGCAGGGCCGGCGCCTACGATGACGACGTCGAATTCCATGTATTCGCGTTCCACAGCTATCTCCTAATCAAGGCTCTTCGGTTTTATGATGGTGCCGGTCTTTCCCTGACCAGAGCTGCGTGCATTATATCCACACCCTCGTGCGGGTCCAATACAAACGTTTGTTTGAATCTGCGCAAAGCCTGATAGAATCGGCTTTGGCGGCTGTTTTGGGATCTTTTCCTCGTATTGACCCGATTGGGCGATACGGTCAAGATACGAGCCATTTTGCGCTTAACGTACAGTTCGACGGTCGGTCCCGGCCGACATGCAATGCCCATCAGGCCTGTCTGACGGGTTTCTTTTTCACCGGAGAACAACGAGGAATCCATGAAGGTTCTTGTAGCTGTCAAACGAGTGGTTGACTACAACGTCAAAGTTCGCGTCAAAGCGGACAACTCCGGCGTTGACCTTGCGAACGTGAAGATGTCGATGAACCCCTTCTGCGAAATTGCCGTGGAAGAAGCGGTTCGCCTGAAGGAGAAGGGCGTGGCCACCGAGATTGTGGTCGTCAGCATCGGCCCGAGCGCCGCACAGGAACAGTTGCGCACCGCACTGGCACTGGGTGCCGACCGCGCCGTGCTGGTCGAGTCGAGCGAAGAACTGACCTCGCTGGGCGTAGCCAAGCTGCTCAAGGCCGTGGTCGACAAGGAGCAGCCTCAACTGGTGATCCTCGGCAAGCAGGCGATCGACAGCGACAACAACCAGACCGGCCAGATGCTGGCGGCGCTGACCGGCTACGGTCAGGGCACCTTCGCCTCCAAGGTCGAAGTTTCCGGCGACAAGGTCCACGTCACCCGCGAGATCGACGACGGCCTGCAGACCGTCGCGCTGAACCTGCCGGCGATCGTCACCACCGACCTTCGCCTCAACGAGCCGCGTTACGCCTCGTTGCCGAACATCATGAAGGCCAAGAAGAAGCCACTGGAAACCCTGACGCCCGATGCGCTGGGTGTATCCGTGGTTTCCACCAACAAGACCCTGAAAGTCGAAGCACCGGCCGTACGCAGCGCCGGTATCAAGGTCAAGTCGGTGGCTGAACTGGTCGAAAAACTGAAGAACGAAGCGAAGGTAATCTAAATGACGATCCTGGTAATCGCTGACTACGTCACCGTCGGGCAGGCCAACACCGCCGTTGCGCCCTCGACCCTGAATACCGTTGCCGCCGCCGCCAAGATCGGTGGCGATATCCACGTACTGGTCGCCGGTCAGGCCGTTGCCGATGTGGCCGCTGCCGCCGCAAGGATCGCCGGTGTGAGCAAGGTGCTGGTTGCCGACAACGCGGCCTATGCGCATCAACTGCCGGAAAACGTCGCCCCGCTGGTCGTCGAGCTGGCGAGTGGCTACAGCCATGTGCTCAGCGCGGCCACCGCCAACGGCAAGAACATCATGCCGCGCGTCGCCGCCAAGCTGGATGTCGACCAGATCTCCGAGATCGTCTCGGTCGAGTCGGCCGACACCTTCAAGCGCCCGATCTATGCCGGCAACGCCATCGCCACCGTTCAATCGAGCGCCTCGGTGAAGGTCATCACGGTACGTGCCACCGGTTTCGACGCTGTCGCCGCAGAAGGCGGTTCGGCCAGCGTCGAGGCTGTCGGCGCCGCGCATGACGCGGGCGTCTCGTCCTTCGTCGGCGAAGAACTCGCCAAATCCGACCGTCCTGAGCTGACGGCCGCGAAGATCGTCGTATCCGGCGGTCGCGGCATGCAGAACGGCGACAACTTCAGCCACCTGTACTCGCTGGCCGACAAGCTCGGCGCCGCCGTGGGTGCATCGCGCGCCGCGGTCGACGCCGGCTTCGTGCCGAACGACATGCAGGTCGGCCAGACCGGCAAAATCGTCGCGCCGCAGCTGTACATCGCCGTCGGTATCTCCGGTGCGATCCAGCACCTGGCCGGCATGAAGGACTCCAAGGTGATCGTCGCGATCAATAAGGATGAAGAAGCACCGATCTTCCAGGTGGCCGATTACGGCCTGGTGGCGGATCTGTTCGAGGCCGTGCCGGAGCTGGAAAAGCAGCTCTGATCCGACGCCCGACCTGAAAAAGCCCGCTCTCGAGCGGGCTTTTTTGTGGGCGCGGAATGTGCCCAGATCACCGAATTGTCATTATTTCCTGTTCACGGGGCCGTGGATTTTGTACAAGGACGGATAGCGTAGCGGCGGACAGGCGGTAGGGCGTCCTGCTACGAAAGACCGTTTTTGACTATCGGCCGAGATCCAGCATGGGCAGATACGCCTGGTTTACATCGTTGCTGTTGGGATTCGCTCTTGTTCCAAATTGGCTCATGGCCGCCGGCAAATGCGAGCGTCTGGTCGCTACCGGCAACCCCGAATATCCGCCTTACCTGTGGCGCGACCCGAAGAACCCCAAACAATTGGTCGGTGCCAACGCCGATCTGCTCAAGCACCTTGGCAAGGAACTCGGGGTCACGATCGATGTGATCTACACCGGCCCCTGGTCACGTGCTCAGGATGAAGTGCGTACCGGGCGCGTCGATCTTCTCGCGGGGGCCTTCTTGACTTCGGCGCGGCTGGACACCATGGACTACATCCATCCGGCCATTTACGAGACCCCCAGCGTGGTGTGGATTCGTCAGGGCGAGACGTTCCCCTACAGCGCCTGGGACGACCTGCGTGGCCACAGCGGGCGAACCCTGGTGAACAACAGCTTCGGCCAGGCATTCGATACCTTCGCCCAGGAAAACCTGCAGCTGGAAACGGTGCCGAGCCTGAACCAGGCCTTCCAGATGCTGCTGCTCGAGCGCAGCGATTACGTGATCTACGAGCAGTACCCGGGGCTCGCGCTGGCGCGCAAGATGAACATCGCCAACCAGCTCGAAGTGCTCTCTCCACCGGTTTCCAGCGAGGGGCTGTTTCTCACGCTGTCCCACGATTCGGCCTGCAACGAGCCCTGGTTGCGCGGACAACTGGCGAAGAAAATGACAGAATTGAGCGCTGCCGGTCTGCCGCAGACTCTGCTGCAGAGCAATCTCGAGCGCTGGGAGCAGGAAAACGCCCAGACGGCCAGTGAATCGACTCCATAGGAATCCGTTTTGAGTAATCGTTTATTCGCCGCCGGCGTGGCGTTCATGTTTCTCGCCGGTTGCGCCACCGATCCCATCCCCGCCGAACAGATTCGCCTGACCGAACAGGCCGTGGCCCAGGCCAAGGCCGTTGGTGCCGTCGAACAGATGGACGAGCTGATGCTTGCCGAGACCAAGCTGGCCGCCGCCCAGGGCGCCATCGCCGACCAGGACTACAAGCGTGCGCGAGTTCTGGCCGAGCAGGCCGAACTGGACGCACGGCTCGCCGAGGCGCTGGTACTGACCAGCAAGAGCGAGGCTCAGTTGGCCGACCTGCACGGCAAATTGAACCGCCTGCGCAAGCAACTGGGAGAGCAGCAATGAGCCGTTTTCTCGCCGCGGCGGGAGGCGTCTGCCTTCTTGCCCTTGCCGGTTGCGCCACTTCGCCACAAGCCCAGCAGGCCCTGGAGCAGGCGCATGCCGCGTTCGATGCGGTGAAGGACAATGCCGAGGTGTTGCACGCGGCGCCCAAGGATGTGATTCGCGCAGGCGAGTCGCTGGCGCGTGCCGACCGGTTGTCCAGCTATTCGGGGAGCGACGACGATGTCGTTCACTTCGCCTACCTGAGCCAGCGCTACAGCGCGATCGCCACCGAGCACGGCAAGCTGACCCAGAATAACGAGCGCCTGGCCGCCCTGGAGCTCGAGCGTCGACGCCTGCAACTGACGCTGCGCGAGGCCAAGTTGCTCAGCGTGCAGCAGCAGGGTGCACTGCTCGACGCGCAGATGGCCAGCGTACTGACCAGCAACACCGACCGTGGGCTGGTGATGACGCTGGGCGACGTGCTGTTCGACACCGGCCATTCCGAGCTGAAGGCTTCGGCCAACCGCACCGTGCTCAAGCTCGCGCAGTTCCTGCAACTCAACCCGCGTCGGATCGTGCGCATCGAGGGCTACAGCGATGCCCGCGGTGACGCCAAGATGAACCTGGAGCTTTCCCGCGCGCGGGCCCAGTCGGTGGCCGACATGCTCGAAGACCTCGGCGTGGACGCCAAGCGCATGCGGGTGCAGGCGCTCGGCGAGGCGTATCCGGTCGCGGAGAATGCGTCCTCCATCGGCCGCGCGCAGAACCGCCGTGTGGAGATCGTCTTTTCCGACGAGCAGGGGCACCTCAGCGACGAACGCTGACGGACCGCGGAACCCAACCCGGCGTTCGTCTCGAGCGCCGGGTTTTTTATGCGCGAACGAACCAGCGGGCTGGCGCAATTGTGAAACGGACAGCAGAATGAGGTAACTGTGCCGGTGCACATCGAACTATCACGACACTGTTACGCACGCTACGGACCGCCGCCATGACCAACCTCCTGCTTTACCAGCGCATCGCCCAGCAACTGGCCGAGGACATCCGTCGTGGTGTCTACCAGCCAGGCGAGCGTGTGCCCTCGGTGCGCAAGATGAGTTCGCAACTCAGCGTCAGCCACGCGACGGTCCTGCAAGCCTATGCCAATCTGGAAGACCAGGGACTGATCCGCGCGCGTCCACAGTCCGGGTACTACGTGCACCAGACACCGGCGCTGACCGCGCCGACGCCGGACATCGCCCGCGTCGAGTTGCCTGGGCTGGTCACGCGGGCGAGCATCATCAACCAGGTACTCACCGAGTCGCGTCGCGAAGGCGTGTTTCCATTCGGAGCGGCGGTGCCGCACGTGGATTACCTGCCCGTGCGCGCGTTGCACCAGCAGTTGGCCAAGGTCACCCGGTTCCAGAGTCCGCGGGCATTCAGCTACATGTTCAGCCCGGGCTTCGAGCCGCTGCGCCGGCAGGTGGCGATTCGCATGCGCGATGCCGGCGTGGTGGTCGACCCGTCGGAAGTGGTGATCACCCACGGCTGCGTCGATGCCCTGCAGATGTCGCTGCGCGTGCTGACCCAGCCGGGCGACCTGATTGCCACCGAGTCGCCGACCTATTACGGCCTGCTGCAACTGGCCGACCTGCTCGGACTCAAGGTCATCGAGATCCCCAGCGATCCGACCACCGGGATCAGTCTCGAGGCGCTGCAACTGGCCGCCAACCAGTGGCCGATCAAGGCGCTGGTGCTCACCGCGCGGCTGAGCAATCCGCTGGGCGGAACGATTCCGGAGGACCGTCAGAAGCAGCTGCTGCGGCTGGCCAACGAGTTCGATATTCAGATCATCGAAGACGATATCTACGGCGAGCTGATGTTCGAGCAGGGCGGGGTGAAGGCGCTCAAGGCCCATGACCGGCACGGGCGGGTAATCTACTGTTCGAGCTTTTCCAAGACGCTGTCGCCGGGCGTGCGGATCGGCTGGATCGTCGCCGGCAAATACCAGAACGATATCCAGCGGCTGCAGACGTTCACCACCCATTCGGCCTGCAGCGTCACGCAGATGGCGGTCGCCGCCTACCTTGAAAACGGTGGCTATGACCGGCACCTGCGTTACATACGCCAGGAATACCGAAAAAACCTCAGTGCGTTCCAACTCGCCGTGCAGCAGCATTTCCCGGAGGGTACGCAGATCACCCGGCCCAACGGCGGCTTCATCCTCTGGGTCAGTCTGCCGGCGCGGGTGAACACCAAGGAGCTGCAGGTCCGGGCGTTGCAGCAGGGCATCAGCATCGCGCCCGGGTTGATCTTCAGCAACACCGAGCAGTTCAACCATTGCGTCCGTCTGAACTGCGGAATTCCGTGGAACCGCGAGGCCGAGCGGGCGTTCATAACCTTGGGCCTGCTAGCGACTCAGCTGTGCCAGGATGCCGTGAGCCTGCTGTAGGAAATCGCCCATCGGGTCAACCGCCGGGCTGGCCTCAGCGCTATAGAATAGATGCCATGATTTCGCGAATGACCACCCTTTGCCTGGCGCTTCTGCTCGCCGCCTGCGACAGCGGCGACAAGCCGGCCGGGCCGCCGAACGAGCCCGCTAGGCCGAAGCCCGTCACCCAGGTCGAACCTGCCGCGCCGCGCAAGGAATTACCGCCGCCGGTGGCGACCAAGCCCGTGGTGGCCGACAGCTCCGCCGCCAAGCCAGCGCCGCAGGCACCTGCTCCCGCCGCGCCGGTGGTCAAATCCAAAGGCAAGGCGAAGGGCACGCCCGCGGAGACGCCCGTCGAGGACGTCACGCTGGCCAAACCCAAGCTGGACCTGAGCCTGCCCCGCGAACTGGTGCAAAACCTCGAGCCCGAAGCCAAGCAGAAGGCCACCGCCAAGTCGGAGAGTGGCCTGCTGCCGCCGATGTTCGCCGAGAAGGAGAACGTGCAGCAGCCGTTCCAGCTCAGCGGGCGGGTCATCTCCAATGAGCTGGAGCGCAACAGCGGCATCGAAGGCGCCGAGCTGCAGTTCCATTTCCGCCAGTAAGTCGGCCGCGTCACCCCGACCGTTCTGCCTTGCGATCAGTCGAGAAACAGATCGCTTATCAGGCTGCCGCCTTCGGGGTCGAAGCGGTACTGCTCGAATTCGCTCTGTCCCTGTTCACGCAGGATCTCCTCGTCTATCAGCAAACGCCCGCTGAGCTGCCGGCCTTCCGTGCAGAGGATGGCGTGGGCGGCGTCGGCCATGATCGCCGGCGTTCGGGCGCGCCGGAAGGCGTCGCGGCTGCCCAGCTCGAACTCGATCGCCGCGGTGGCGATCATCGTTTTCGGCCAGAGCGCGTTGACGCTGATGCCGTACCGGCCGAACTCCTCGTGCATCCCCAGGCTGAGCATGCTCATGCCGTACTTGGTCACCGTGTAGGGGCCGTGCTGGGCGAACCACTTGCCCGCCAGGTTCAGCGGGGGGCAGAGGCTGAGGATGTGCCCGTTGGCGCTTTGCTTCAGGTAGGGCAGCGCCGCCTGGCTGCAGACCATCACCGCGCGGGTGTTTATCTGGAACATCAGGTCGAAGCGTTTGGGCTCGAGCTTCTCGACGCCGAGCAGCTTGATCGCGCCGGCATTGTTGATCAGCGCATCCAGCCCGCCGAAGTGTTCGGCCGCCTGGGCCATGGCGGCTGACACCGCGTTCTCGTCACGCACGTCGAGTTGCAGCGGCAGGGCCCTGCCGCCGGCTTCCTCCACTTCCTCGGCGACGCTGAAGATGGTGCCGGGCAGCTTGGCGTGGGGCTCGGCGCTCTTCGCCGCGACGACGATGTTGGCGCCGTCACGGGCCGCGCGCAGGGCGATCTCCCGGCCGATGCCGCGGCTGGCTCCAGTGATGAATAGCGTTTTGCCGTACAGGGACATGGTTGCTCTCCGCTCGTTGTTGTTATGCAAACCCTTGTCAGGCTTCGGATGGCTCGATTTCCACCAGCATCTGGCGATTCTTCACCTGCTCGCCCTTGTTCGCCTGGACCCGGACGACGATGCCGTCGAGGCCGGCCTTGAGCGAGTGCTCCATCTTCATGGCTTCCAGCACGACGAGCAGTTGCCCCTTGGCGACGCGCTCACCCTCGCTTACCAGTACCTCGACGATGGCGCCGTCCATGGGCGCCTTGAGCGTGGTCGAGCCTTCCGCCTGTGAAGGGTCGGCCGCGGCCTGGGTCAGGTCGACCAGTTCCAGATTGCCGAATGCGCCGTACAGCCAGAGTTTGTCGCCGGCCAGGTGGTAGGCCTGGCGCCGGCGGACTCCGTCGATTTCCAGGGTCGCCCAGCGGCCGTCGCCATCGAGCAGACGCAGTGCGATACGCGCGTCGCCAACCCGGGCGAGAAGCTGCGGCTGCGCGCCGGACTCGATCACCCGCAGCTCCACCCGATGACGCTGCTCGGCCTGCCCGAGCTGGAAGCAGGCCGTCGCCTGCGCCGCATTGCGCCAGCCGGCGCGCTGGCGGTTCGCCTGCGCGTGGGACTGGTAGAGCAGGGCGGCGGCGCAGGCCAGCTCGCCGGCAGTGGGGCGTTGCGGAAACAGGCTGGCATCGTCGGCGAAATGCTCGGCGATGAAGGCGGTGGTGGCGCGTCCGGCGGCGAACTGCGGGTGCCTGAGCAGATTGGCGAGGAAGCGCTGGTTGCCGTTCACGCCCAGCAGCACGCAGTCCTCGACCGCGCGGATCAGCTTGCGCCGCGCCTCGTCGCGGGTCGCGCCGTAGGCGATCACCTTGGCCAGCATCGGGTCGTAGAACGGGCTGATGCGCTGGCCTTCGCGCAGGCCGTGGTCGATGCGGATGCCTTCCCGCTCGGCCGGCTCCCAGCGCAGCACCTCGCCGGTCTGCGGCAGGAAACCGTGCGCCGGGTCCTCGGCATACAGGCGCACCTCCATGGCGTGGCCGGTGAGCTGGATCTGCTCCTGGCGCAGCGGCAGCGGCTGGTCCTCGGCGACCTTGATCTGCCAGGCCACCAGGTCCTGGCCGGTGACCAGTTCGGTGACCGGGTGCTCGACCTGCAGCCGCGTGTTCATCTCCAGGAAGAAGAATTCGCCATTTGCGTCCAGCAGAAATTCCACGGTGCCGGCGCCGACGTAGCTGACCGACGCCGCGGCCTTGACCGCCGCATCGCCCATCGCCTGGCGCAGCGCGGGTGTCATCACCGGGCAGGGCGATTCCTCGACGACCTTCTGGTGGCGACGCTGCACCGAGCAGTCGCGCTCGCCGAGATGCACGACGTTACCGTGTCGATCGCCGAAAACCTGGATCTCCACGTGGCGCGGCTGGACCAGCGCGCGCTCGAGGATCAGTTCGCCGTTGCCGAACGCGTTCTGCGCCTCCGATCGTGCGGTGCGCAACCCGGCGATCAGCTCGCCGCTGTCCTGCACCAGGCGCATGCCCCGGCCGCCACCGCCGGCGCTGGCCTTGATCATCAGCGGGTAGCCGATGCGCCCGGCCTGTTCGGCCAGGCTCGCCTCGTCCTGATCGGTGCCTTCGTAACCCGGAATGCAGGGCACGCCGGCTTCTAGCATGGCGATCTTCGACAGGCGCTTGCTGCCCATCAGGTGGATCGCCTCGATGCCCGGGCCGATGAAGACGATGCCCGCCGCTTCGCAGGCGCGGGCGAAGTCGGCATTCTCGGAGAGGAAGCCGTAGCCGGGATGGATGGCGTCGGCGCCGGTTTTCTGTGCCGCCGCGATGATGTTTTCGATCACCAGGTACGACTGGTTGACCTGCGCCGGGCCGATGCACACGGCCTCGTCGGCCAGTTGCACATGGCGCGCGCCGGAATCGGCTTCGGAGTACACGGCAACCGTGCGATAGCCCAGCGCGTGCGCGGTGCGCATTACCCGGCAGGCGATCTCGCCACGGTTGGCGATGAGGATCTTGTCGAATGCAGCCATGTTGTTGTCCTACTCCTGCCGTTCGAACCCGACTCGGGTTTGCGTAGGGTGGATCGCGCTTATCGATCCACCGTGCGTGTTCTGGTGGTGTGAAGAGCGACATCCACCCTACGATCTGCCGTTAAAACCACTGTGGTTTGTGTAGGGTGGATCGCGCGTTATCGATCCACCTTGCAGTGTTTCTGGTGGATGTAGAGAGCGACATCCACCCTACAAATGCTGGGTCTGTTTGTTCCCTCTCCGCCGACCTCCCTCCCGCAAGCGGGAGAGGGGAGAGCCACTACCGGGCCCACTTCGGCGTGCGCTTTTGCACGAAGGCCATCGTGCCTTCCGCGCCCTCGCTGCCCAGCACCGCGTCGGCGAACAGGCCGGCGGCGTGGTCGAGCAGGGCGTCCAGTGGTTCGTCTTCGCTGGCCAGCAGCAGCGCCTTGGTCGCCGCATTGGCGCCCGGCGCGCATTGGCGCACCTGTTCGAGCACCTGCTGCAGCTGCAGCTCCGCGTCAGGCGCGCTGAAATGCACCAGACCCAGACGCAAGGCCTCGGCACCGTCGAAGCGCGCGGCGGTCAGCGCGAGGCGCCGGGCCTGGGTCAGGCCGATGCGGCGCACGACGAAGGGTGCGATCTGCGCAGGGATGATGCCCAAGCTGGTCTCCGGCAGGCCGAACCTGGCCGTCGTCGAGGCGATGGCGATGTCGGACACGCAGGCCAGGCCGAAGCCGCCGCCGAGCACCGCGCCTTCGAGAACGGCGATCAGCACCTGCGAGGCCTGTTGCGCCTCTTCCAGCAGGGCGCCGAACGCGCGGTTCAGTTCGCGGTAGGCATCGCCGCCCCTGGCCCGCGCCCCGGCCATGTCCTTGATGTCGCCGCCTGCGCAGAAGTGCCCGCCCGCGCCGCGCAGCACCAGTGCGCGGACGTTGCGGTCCTGTTTCGCGCTGGCGATTACGGCACGTAGCTCCCCGACCATTGCCAGGCTCATGGCGTTGCGGCTGTCCGGGCGGTTGAGGGTGACGTGCAACGCGCCGGCGTCGAGCTTCAGCAGCAGGGTTTCGCAGTCGGGCAGATCGCTCATGGGAATACCTTCGAGTCCAGTGTTTCGCGGTGCAGGCCGCTACAGCGCGTAGGGTGGATCACGTCTCATCGATCCACCGTGGTGATGGGCGTGAGACGCGACGTCCACCCGACGCTCGGTCTTCATTCATGGCCTGCCATCCCTGGGCGACCACCTTCGGGCCGTCGCTACGCGACGTTAAAAAATCGTCCCCGGCTATTTTTTCTTCCCAGGCAGAAGGCCCATCAGTGCGTAGGGTGGACGTCGCCTTTTACGTCCACCGTCATGGTGGATCGATAAGGCGTGATCCACCCTACGATCAAACGTTCTTATGGCCTGCCGTCCCTGGCAGCCACCCTTCGGGCCGTCGCTGCGCGACGTTAAAAATCGTTCCCGACTATTTTTTCTTGCCCGGCAGGATGCCCATAAGCTTGCAGATGATGCCGAGCATGATTTCGTCGGCGCCGCCGCCGATGGAGACCAGCCGCACGTCGCGGTAGGCGCGCGCTACCGGGTTGTCCCACATGAAGCCCATGCCGCCCCAGTACTGCAGGCAGGCGTCGGATACCTCGCGGCCGAGGCGGCCGGCCTTGAGCTTGGCCATCGACGCCAGCTTGGTCACGTCGCGGCCTTTCACGTACATCTCGGTAGCCTGGTAGACCAGCGCGCGCAGCGCCTCGATCTCGGTCTGCAGTTCGGCCATGCGGAAGTGGATGACCTGGTTGTCGATCAGCGGCAGGCCGAAGGTGTGGCGCTGCTTGCAGTAATCGATGGTGGCGTCGACGCAGTGCTCGAGGCCCTTGATCATGTTGGCGGCGCCGAACAGCCGCTCTTCCTGGAACTGCAGCATCTGCATCATGAAGCCCGCGCCTTCGTGGCCGATGCGGTTGCGCTGCGGCACGCGCACGTTGTCGAAGAACACCTGGGCGGTCTCCGAGCTGCGCATGCCGAGCTTGTCCAGGTGCGGGCTGACGCTGATGCCGGGCGTCTTCATCGGCACCACGATCAGCGACTTGTTGACGTGCGGCTTGTCGTCGCTGGTGTTGGCCAGCAGGCAGATGAAATCGGCCGACGGCGAGTTGGTGATCCACATCTTGCTGCCGTTGATCAGGTAGTCGTCGCCGTCCTTGCGCGCGGTGGTCTTCAGGCCCGCGACGTCGGAGCCGGCGCCGACTTCGGATACGCCGATGCAGCCGACCATTTCGCCGCTGATGGCCGGGCGCAGGAACTCTTCGCGCAGCTCGTCGGAGCCGAAGCGCGCCAGGGCCGGGGTACACATGTCGGTCTGCACGCCGATGGACATCGGGATGCCGCCGCAATGGACGGTGCCGAACTCTTCGGCGGCGACGATCGAGTAGCTGTAGTCCAGGCCCATGCCGCCGAATTTCTCCGGCTTGGAGATGCCCAGCAGGCCCAGTTCGCCGGCCTTCTTGAAGATGTCGTGGATCGGGAAGCGGCCGTCCTTCTCCCACGCGTCGACGTGCGGGTTGATTTCCTTGTCGACGAAATTGCGCACCGTGCGGCGCAGCTCCTCGTGTTCCTGGGTGAAGATCATTGTTGTTGTTCTCCAGTAGGGGGTGCGGGCCGCCTGGGCTGTGTGCACCGAGACTTGGTTGGTGCGCACGGCGCACCCTACGGTCGGTTCCTGCGCAGTTCTCCGTAGGGTGCGCTATGCGCACCGATTCACGTATTGGGGTCAGAAACGCGCCACGCCGAAGCTGCTCTTCTTCAACGGCCGCCGTTCCGCCTCGGCGCAGATGTCCAGCAGATAGCCCAACAGCGTCCGCGTGTCGCGCGGGTCGATCAGTCCGTCGTCCCACAGGTTGGCGGTGCCGTAGAGCGCGGTGGACTGGCTGTCGAGTTTCTGCGCGGTGACGCTTTCCAGCATGTCGAGCATCTTCGGGTCGGCGACCTTGCCGTCCTTGGCGTGCTTTTCCTCGGTGACGATACGCAGCACCTTGCCGGCCTGCGCGCCGCCCATCACCGCGGTACGGCTGTTCGGCCAGGCGAAGATGAAGCGCGGGTCGAGGCCGCGGCCGCACATCGCGTAGTTGCCGGCGCCGTAAGAGCCGCCGACGACCAGCGTCAGCTTGGGTACCGTGGCGTTGGCCACCGCCTGAATCATCTTCGAGCCGTGCTTGATCACACCCTGGCGTTCGGACTCGGTGCCGACCATGAAGCCGGTGGTGTTGTGCAGGAACAGCAGCGGAGTGTTGCTCTGTTCGCAGAGCTGGATGAACTGCGCCGCCTTGGCCGCTCCCTGCGGGGTGATCGGGCCGTTGTTGCCGATCAGTCCGCACGGCCGGCCCTCGATGCGCAGGTGGCCGCAGACGGTCTGCGCGTCGAATTCCTGCTTGAAGGCGAGAAACTCCGAGCCGTCGGCGATCCGCGCGATGATCTCGCGCACGTCGTAGGGCTTCCTGGGGTCGGCCGGAACCACGCCGAGCAGTTCCTCGGCCGGGTACAGCGGCTCGGCATACGGGGGGTGCTCGCGCAGGGGCAACTGCGCGTTCCACGGCAGTTGGGCAATGATCTCGCGGGCGATGCGCACGCCGTCGGCGTCGTTCTCTGCCAGGTACTCGGCGGTGCCTGCGACCTGGGCGTGCATCAGCGCGCCGCCCAGCTCCTCGTCGGTGGCGATCTCGCCGGTGGCGGCCTTGAGCAGCGGCGGGCCGGCGAGGAACATCTTGGCCTTGCCGCGCACCACCACCACGTAATCCGAGAGCCCCGGCTGGTAGGCGCCGCCAGCGGTGGACGAACCGTGCACCACGGTGATCTGCGGCAGGCCCATGGCGGAAATCCGTGCCTGGTTGGCGAAGCCGCGCGCCCCCTCGACGAAAATTTCCGCCGCGTAGTTGAGGTTGGCGCCGCCGCTTTCGGCCAGGGTCACCAGCGGCAACTTGTTCTCCATGGCGATCTGCTGCAGGCGCAGGGTCTTCTTCAGTCCGCTGGGCGAGATGGTGCCGCCCTTGATCGCGCTGTTGCTGGCGTTGATCAGGCAGCGCACCCCGGCGACGTAGCCGATGCCGGAGATGATCCCGCCGCCGGCCTGGGTGCCGTCCTTGTCGTCGTGCAGCTTGTAGCCGGCCAGCGCGCAGAGTTCGAGGAACGGGCTGCCGGCATCCAGCAGCAGGTCGAGCCGTTCGCGCGGCAGCAGCTGGCCCCGGCGGTCGAACTTATCCCTGGCCTGGGCAGCCTTCTCCAGGCATTGCCGTTCGACGCTGCGAAAACTCTCGAGGGCCGCCAGCATGGCTTCGCGGTTGGCGGCGAAGGTGTCGCCGTGTACGTCGATTTCGGACTGGATCACCGGCATCGCGTCATTCTCCCTTCAGCACGTCCGGCAGGTAGGCCCGGTGGAAGCCGTTGTAGCCCTCGGCGTTCTTCGCGGCGCCAAGCGGCCAGGCCCGGCTGCCGAGGCTCGCCGCGCCGTCGATGCGGATACTGTTGCCGCTGATGAAGGCCGCCGCCGGAGACAGCAGGAACACGATGGCGGCGGAGACTTCCGACTCGCTGCCGATGCGTTGCACCGGCACGTGGTCCTTGAGCGAGCGGATCATCTTCTTCATCGCCTCCGGGTAGGTGTCCATGCCGCTGGAGGCGATCCACCCCGGCGCCACCGCGTTCACCCGCACCCCGGCGTGACCCCACTCGACGGCGGCGGTCTTGGTGAAGTTCTCCATGCCCGCCCGTGCCGCGCCGGAGTGGCCCATGCCGGGCATGCCGCCCCACATGTCCGCGAGCATGTTGACGATGCTGCCGCCGGTCCGGCTCATGCTCTGGTTGAAGACTTCGCGGGCGACCAGGAAGCCGCCCACCAGGTTGGTGCGCACCACGGTCTCGAAGCCTTTCTGGTTGATCGAGGCGAGCGGGGCGGGGTACTGCCCGCCGGCGTTGTTGACCAGGTGATGGATCGGCCCGTGCTCGGCGATCACCGCCGAGACCATGGCCTTCACCGCGTCTTCCTCGCGGATGTCGCAGACCTGAAAGCTGGCGCTGCCGCCGTCCTCGACTATCTCGCCGGCGGTGCTTTCCAGCTTGTCCTGCTTGCGTCCGACCAGCACCACGTGGGCGCCCAGGGCCGCCAGTTCGTGCGCGGTGCAACGGCCGATGCCGCTGCCGCCGCCGGTGACCAGCACGATCCGGCCGCTGAACAGGCCGGGTTTGAAGATCGAGTCGTATGTCATTGTTGTTGTCCTTCGGCTCGTTTCGGGCACCACCCTGTCAAGGTGGTGCCTTGTCTGTCGCGTAGGGCGGACAACTGCGTCGCGTTGTCCACCCCGCTGATTCGCCCGGCTACACCTCGTGGTCCACCGGCAGCGTCTCCGCCAGCGCGCAAGGCACCGGCACCGGAAATTCCAGCAGTTGCTGGGCGAACGCCTTGCCTTGCGGATCGATGCGCAGGCTGGCCACGCCGCCTCCGCCCAGGGCGTTCTCCAACAGGAAATTCAGGCTGTGCGTACCGGGCAGGTACCAGCGGGCGACGCGCCCGGTGACCGGGTCGAGCACGTGGCGCATCCACTCCACCACGGCATCGCAGGTCAGCGCTTCGGCGATCCACGGCAGGTACTCGGGGCGCCGCGCCATCACCCCGATGTTGCTGTGGTCGCCCTTGTCGCCGGAACGGGCCACGGCGAGGCGGATCAGCGGCACGCTGGTGTCCGCTTCGCCCTCGGGGCGCGGCGGTTGCAGGTCCTCGGGCAGTTCCCGGGTATCCAGCGCCGGGCGGGGCGGCAGGGCCACGGGCAGGCGATCACCGTTCAGCTCGACGCTCAGCGCGCAGGCGCCCTTGTCGATCAGGAAGGAGAACAGGCGGATCACCGGGTACACCGTTGGCCGACCGCCGACGATGCCGGTCAACCCCGGCGCCATGCCGGTCGCGGCCTGGGCAATCTCGCGGGAGAACAGCAGCAGGGCTTCCTTCCTCGGATGGCGCACGCCGATCTTCACCACCACCTCGCGGGCGTCGCGGCGTTCGGCCCGTGCGCCGTAGGTGGCTTCGGCGCCGAGCAGCTCGATGTCGACCTGGGCGAAAGGCGGCCAGCGGCGCTGGGCGAACATTTCCTCGCAGCGCGCGACTATTGCCCGGCTGACCCGTTCCGCCTTGCGCACCGCATCGATCCCGGCGATCAGGAAACTGGCGACGCAGCGGAAGCCGTCCGGCCAGGTGGCGCTGACCTTGTAGCGTTCGGTGGGCGGCAGGCCACGGGCGCCCTGCACGGCGACGCGGTCTTCGCCGACCTGCTCGAGCGTCACCTGGGTGAAGTCGCAGATCACGTCTGGCAGCAGGTAGGCGCGTGGGTCGCCGATCTCGTAGAGCAGTTGCTCGCCGACGCTGAACGGGCTGACCAGGCCGCCAGTTCCCGGCGGTTTGCCGACCACGAAGCGGCCGTCGGCGGCGACCTCGACGAGAGGGAAACCGATGTGCTCGTAGTCCGGCACGCTTTCCCAGTCGGTGAAATTGCCGCCGGTGCACTGCGCGCCGCACTCGATGATGTGGCCGGCCAGCGCGGCCTGGGCCAGCCGGTCGTAGTCGTCCCAGGCCCAGCCGAACTCATGCACCAGTGCGGCGCTGACCACCGCGCTGTCGACCACCCGGCCGGTGATGACGATGTCCGCGCCCTGTTGCAGCGCCGCGACGATGCCTGGCGCGCCGAGGTAGGCATTGATCGACACGCACATCGGCGGCAGCGGGTCGCCGCTGAACATCTCCTGGATGCCGGCCTTGCGCAGCTCGGCGAAGCTCGGCTGCAGGTCGTCGCCGTGCAGGACGGCGATCTTCAGGTCGACGCCGGCCTCAGCGCAGGCGCTGGCGAGGGCCTGGGCGCAGGCCTTCGGGTTGACCCCGCCAGCGTTGCTGATCACGCGGACGCGCTTGCTGGAAATATCCTCCAGCAGCGGCGCCAGCACCTCGACGAAATCTGTCGCGTAGCCGGCCTCGGGGTTCTTCATGCGGGCGCCGGCCATGATCGACAGGGTGATTTCCGCGAGGTAGTCGAATACCAGGTAGTCCAGCTCGGCCCCCTGGACCAGCTGTGCGGCGGCCGTCGACGTGTCGCCCCAGAAGGCCGAGGCGCAGCCGATGCGAACGGTCTTGGTCATGGAGTATTCCTGCAGCCCGATTCGATTGCAGTGAAGCCTACCAAGCAAGCGCTTGGTTTAAAAGCCCAGATCAACGCTTTCTTGCCCAAGCGCTTGCTTGGCAACCTCGCGCAGCATAAATTCCCCCGCATACACAACGACTTGCGTGCATCGGACGTTTTCCGGGGCGCATCAGACAGCATCGGGGAACTCAGCGTGGACGATCGGCAGGCCCAGGCAGTGATGGCGGAATTGCTCGCCAGTGGACAGATCACCGATCCTGACAGCGCCCGCGGCAAGCTGCTGCAAACGGCGGCGCACCTGTTCCGCAGCAAAGGTTACGAGCGCACCACCGTGCGCGACCTGGCCAGCGCGGTGGGCATCCAGTCAGGCAGCATCTTTCATCACTTCAAGAGCAAGGACGAGATCCTTCGTTCGGTGATGGAGGAAACCATCCGCTATAACACCGCGCTGATGCACGCCGCGCTGACTCAGGCCGAGGATCTGCGCGGGCGCGTGCTGGCGCTGATCCGCTGCGAGCTGCAGTCGATCATGGGCGGAACCGGGGAGGCGATGGCCGTGCTCGTCTACGAATGGCGTTCGCTGTCCGAGGACAGCCAGCGCTACATCCTCGGTCTGCGCGATACCTACGAGCAGCTCTGGCTCGACGTGCTCGATGAAGCCCGCGCGGCGGGCTATTTCAGCGGCGACAGCTTCATCCTGCGGCGCTTCCTGACCGGCGCGCTGAGCTGGACGAACACCTGGTTCCGTCCCGAGGGTCCGATGAGCCTGGATCAACTGGCGGAACAGGCGCTGTCGCTGGTCATCAAGGAACGCTGAAATCGGCCGATAACGGGTAGCCCCGAATCCGCGGGCGTCTTCACTCGTCATCGGGGTACCCTTCGTGTCCGCGCCCAGTAAAATTCTCTTCCTGCTCTGCTGCCTGCTGGCGCAGTCGCTGGCTGCCGCGCAGCGCGTGATGGTCGGTGCGAGTGAGTATCTGCCTTACGTGGCGATGCCGGCGCAGGGTGAGCCGGGTGGCTTGCTGCCGGAGTTGCTGGACGCGATGAACGCCGTGCAGGACGACTACCGCTTTGAGATCACGCTGACTTCCACGGGGCGGCGTTACCGTGATTTTACCCGCGGTCGTATCGACCTGGTGCTGTTCGAGTCCCGCCAGTGGGGCTGGCAGGACACTCCCATGCAGACCCTCGACCTGGGGATCGATGACTCGGAGGTCTTCGTCGCCCGCGCGATGCCTGGCCGGGACCAAAGCTACTTCGCCACGCTGGAGGGCAAGCGTCTGGGTCTGCACGTTGGCTATCACTATGCCTTCGCCGATTTCGAAAGCGACAGCGAGCGCCTGCACCAGCGCTTCGACGCCATCCTCAGCCGCTCCCACGAGACCAATCTGGAGATGCTTCTGCACCAGCGCATCGATCTCAGTGTAATGACCAAGTCCTACCTGCGCATGTACTTCGACGCGCACCCCGAGCGGCGTGAGCGGTTACTGGTTTCCACGCGCGTGGACCAGGCCTTCCGCCCGCTGGCGCTGATCCGCCCGAACGGACCGATCGACGCCGAGCGACTTTCAGCGATCCTCGAAACCCTGAAGCGCAACGGGCGTTACGCCGCGCTGCTGACACGCTATCACCTCGATGCTGCGCCCGGACAGGCCGACGCCAAGCGCTAGACCGTAGGCCTGGGCCCGTGGGACGACCTGACGGGCTGGCGACCATCGAGTGGGCTAAGCCTCTCAGAGCGGTCAGCGGTCGTCCGCGTCCTGGGCGTCCGCTTCGGCGTTGCGCTGGTGGACGCGGTCGAGTTGTTCCTTGGACAGCGGCACTTCCTTCGCCGTGTCACGCAACATCATCAGACCGCCGACGATGGAGCCGATGGCGACCAGCAGAATCAGCCAGGCATACCAGGGCATGGGAGTCTCCTTGTTGTCGTTGGGTGTCCTTACCTTAGGACGCGCGGAGCAACCTGTCAGTTCGCCGGCAGTACGTCATGCAGCGTGCTGTCGTCCTTCAGCGCCACGCCGGAGAGCTGCAGGCGCAGCGCGCCACGCACCAGGTGGTCGAGCTTGTGGGCGGCGACGCCATAGGGCAGGCCTTCGGGACGCACGTTGGAGATGCAGTTGCGCTCGCTGTCCATCAGGCCGACCTTCGGCGCGTAGCTGACGTACAGCCCGAGGCTGTCCGGCGAGGTCAGCCCGGGACGCTCGCCGATCATCACGATCACCAGCCTGGCCCGCAGCGCCTCGCCGATGCCGTCGCCGATGGCCACGCGTCCCTGTTCGGCGAGCACCACCGGCGTGTTCGCCCAGTCCGCCTCGAAGCGCTCGCGGAACAGGCGCAGCAGCGGCAACGCATGCTTTTGCACGGCGATGGAGGACAGCCCGTCGGCGATCACCACGGCCAGTTCCGGCGCCGGGGCTTCCTCGCGCAGGCGTTCGCGGCAGGCCTCGTCGAGGCTGCGGCCACGGTCCGGGCGCAGCAGGTAGATGTGCCGGTCCTCGGCGTCGCTCTTCACCCGCAGGGTGCGGAAGCCGGCGGCCTGGAGTTCGTCGCCGAGGGCATCGAAATCCAGCGGCCGGTGCACCGCGTCGCGCGCCTGGGCGTGCGCCAGGCCGAACTTGAGTACCTCGCGGGTCGGCAGGCTGGAGCCGACCCGGCCGAGGGCGATGCGCGCCGAGGTGTGCGCGCGCAGTTCGTCCCAGGGGTTGCCTTGCGTCAGGGTCAGGTCGCTCATCAGGCGGCTCCGGAAAGGAAGGGCAGTTGCTTGAGCAGGTGGTGGCCGCGACCGATCTCGCGCAGTTGCCCGGAGGCCTCGGTGATCGCCATGCGTGTCAGCCAGGCATCGAATTCCGGTGCGCGCTTCAATCCAAGCACGCTGCGCAGGTAGAGCGCGTCGTGGAACGAGGTGCTCTGGTAGTTGAGCATGATGTCGTCGGCGCCCGGGATGCCCATGATGAAGGTGATCCCGGCGGCGCCGAGCAGGGTCATCAGGGTGTCCATGTCGTCCTGGTCGGCTTCGGCATGGTTGGTGTAGCAAACGTCGCAGCCCATCGGCACGCCAAGGAGCTTGGCGCAGAAATGGTCTTCCAGCCCGGCGCGGATGATCTGCTTGCCGTCGTAGAGGTACTCCGGGCCGATGAAGCCGACCACGGTGTTGGTCAGCAGCGGCTTGAACTCGCGGGCCACGGCGTAGGCGCGCGCCTCGCAGGTCTGCTGGTCGACGCCGTGGTGGCCGCCCGCGGAAAGCGCCGAGCCCTGGCCGGTTTCGAAGTACATCAGGTTGTCGCCGACGGTACCGCGGCCGAGGCTCTGGGCGGCGTCGTGCGCTTCGCGCAGGATCGACAGGTCGATGCCGAAACTGGAGTTGGTCTTCTCGGTGCCGGCGATCGACTGGAACATCAGGTCCAGTGGCGCGCCGGCCTCGATGGCCTGGATCTGCGTGGTGACGTGGGTGAGCACGCAGCTCTGCATCGGAATGTCGAAGTGCTGGCGGACCTCATCGAGCATCTGCCAAAGGCGCATCAGGGTCGGCAGCGAGTCGCTCGCCGGGTTGATGCCGACCACCGCGTCGCCCGAGCCGTAGAGCAGGCCGTCGAGCATGCTCGCCGCGATGCCGCGCACGTCATCGGTTGGATGGTTGGGCTGCAAGCGCACGGAGAGGTGGCCGGGCAGGCCGATGGTGTTGCGGAAGCGGGTCACCACGCGGCACTTCTTCGCCGCCAGGATCAGGTCCTGATTGCGCATCAGCTTGCTCACCGCTGCCGCCATTTCCGGCGTGATGCCTGGCGCCACGGCGATCAGCGTGGCGCTGTCGGTGGAATCGAGCAGCAGCCAGTCGCGCAGGTCGCCGACGGTGAGGTGGGAGATCGGGGCGAACGCCGCGAGGTCGTGGCCGTCAATGATCAGGCGGGTGACTTCGTCGGCTTCGTAGGGAATCAGCGCTTCCTCGAGAAAGCGTTTGAGCGGCACGTCGGCGAGAGCGATCTTCGCCGCCATGCGTTCTTCGTAGGTCGCGGCGGCGAGGCCGGCCAGATAATCGCCGGAGCGCGCGGGGCTGGCCTTGGCCAGCAGGGTCTTGAGGTCGGCGAAGCGGTAGGACTGGCTGCCGACGGATGTGCTGTAAGGCATGGCGGGGCTCCGTGGGGCGGGCCGCGGCGCGTCGGTGTCCGGTGCGCGACGGCGGGCTCGGAAACGACGACGCCGGGCGCAAGCGTCCGGCGTCGGCACTCAGGCGTCACTAAACGTCAGGCGGCACCACCGGTCAACAGCACGTCGCTGCGGGCGTTGGCGCGCTGATGGCCGGTCAGAAGGAAGTAGACGAAGCCCACCACCATGAAGCCCAGGAAGATCAGTCCGATGATCGCGTTGAACCAGGCCATCGCCACCAGGCAGACGACTGCCAGCACCAGGGCGATGCCCGGCACGATCGGGTAGCCCGGCGCGCGGAAGGTGCGCTCCAGGTTCGGCTCGCTCTTACGCAGCTTGAACAGGCTGAGCATGCTCATGATGTACATGACGATGGCGCCGAACACGCTCATGGTGATCATCGCCGCCGTCAGGGTCATGCCTTGCAGGTTGATCAGGCCGTCGCTATAGATCGCCGCGATACCGACCACGCCGCCGGCGATGATCGCCCGGTGCGGGGTCTGGAAGCGCGACAGCTTGGCCAGGCTGGCCGGCAGGTAGCCGGCGCGGGCGAGGGCGAAGAACTGCCGCGAATAGCCCAGGATGATGCCGTGGAAGCTGGCGACCAGACCGAACAGGCCGATCCAGACCAGCATGTGCAGCCAGCCGGAGCTTTCCCCGACGACCACTTTCATCGCCTGCGGCAGCGGGTCGTTGATGTTCGACAGGGCCGCCCAGTCGCCGACGCCGCCGGCGAAGATCATCACGCCCATGGCCAGCGTGACCAGGGTCAGGATGCCGGCGATGTAGGCCTTGGGAATGGTGCGTTTCGGGTCCTTGGCTTCTTCGGCGGCCATGGCGGCGCCTTCGATGGCGAGGAAGAACCAGATGGCGAAGGGGATCGCGGCGAAGATGCCGGAAATCGCCGCGCCGCCAAACTCGTTGGAGCCGGCCCAGCCGTTGAGCACGAAGTTGCTGAAGCTGAAGCCCGGTGCCACCACGCCCATGAACACCAGCAGCTCGGCCACCGCGAGGATGGTCACCACCAGCTCGAAGGTCGCAGCGATGCTGACGCCGAGGATGTTCAGCGTCATGAAGACGATGTATGCGCCAACTGCCGCAAGCTTCGGATCGAGACCGGGGAACTGCACGTTGAGGTAGGCGCCGATGGCCATGGCGATGGCCGGCGGCGCGAAGACGAACTCGATCAGCGTGGCGAGGCCGGCGATCAGTCCACCTTTTTCACCGAAGGCGCGGCGGCTGTAGGCGAAGGGCCCGCCGGCGTGGGGAATGGCGGTGGTCAGCTCGGTGAAGCTGAAGATGAAGCAGGTGTACATCGCCGCCACCAGCAGCGCGGTAACCAGGAAACCGAGCGTTCCCGCTACGCCCCAGCCATAGCTCCAACCGAAGTACTCTCCGGAAATCACCAGGCCGACGGCGATACCCCACAGGTGCAGGGTGCCGAGGGTGGGTTTGAGTTGCGTGCTCATGCTGACCTCTCAATGGATTTACGACACGTCCTGTTACGTTTTGCAGCCGTCGTGCCAGTCTTGCGTTTGCACGAAACAGAGCCTGGCCCAGCGGTTCCCGTGGCCTCGCACGGCGTGACCGGCGGGTCAGCGTGCGTCGCGCTGGTGCGTCGAACGGAGAGAGTGAATCGATTCAGCGCGCGCCACCGAGCCAAAGTCGAGCGCGCCAGCCGGGAGGATCGGGGCGCAGCCAGGTCGTCCGCCAGGCGTACGGAGAGGTCGGAAAATCGTCGCTCGGCACCTCGCGCGGCTACGGAAAATTCCGGCTTTCTGCGACAATGCGCGCCGTTTTCGATCCGCCGTGAGAGCCCGCCATGTCCGCCTGCCAGTCCCCGATCATCGTCGCTCTGGATTTCCCGTCCCGCGACGCCGCGCTGAAACTCGCCGACCAGCTCGATCCGGCGCTGTGCCGGGTCAAGGTCGGCAAGGAGCTGTTCACCCGCTGTGGCTCGGACATCGTCGGCACATTGCGCGACCGGGGCTTCGAGGTTTTCCTCGACCTGAAATTCCACGACATCCCCAACACCACGGCGATGGCGGTGAAGGCGGCGGCGGAGATGGGCGTGTGGATGGTCAACGTGCACTGCTCCGGCGGGCTGCGGATGATGGTCGCCTGCCGCGAGACGCTTGAGCGCCTCAACGGGCCGAAGCCGTTGCTGATCGGCGTGACCGTGCTGACCAGCATGGAGCGCGAGGACCTGGCCGGAATCGGCCTGGACGTGGAACCCCAGGTTCAGGTGCTGCGCCTGGCGGCGCTGGCGGAGAAAGCCGGGATGGACGGCCTGGTCTGCTCGGCGCAGGAGGCCAGCGCGTTGAAAGCGGCGTATCCACGGCTGCAGCTGGTCACTCCCGGCATTCGCCCGGCCGGCAGCGCGCAGGACGACCAGCGTCGCATCCTCACCCCGCGCGAGGCGCTGGACGCCGGCTCCGACTATCTGGTGATCGGCCGCCCGATCAGCCAGGCGGCCAACCCGGCGCAGGCGCTGTCAGCGGTGGTCGCCGAACTGGCCTGAGGCCTCGTCGATAGCTCGGATCCCAGACGGACCGTAGGGTGGGCTTCAGCCCACCGCTTCGGCGCTGAGCGCACTGTGGTGGGCTGAAGCCCACCCTACGCAAGGCGTCGCTCAGCTGACCTTCAGCACCAGCTTGCCGAAGTTCTCGCCCTTGAACAGTTTGCCGAGGGTTTCCGGGAAGGTTTCCAGGCCTTCGACGATGTCCTCGCGGCTCTTCAACTGGCCGCTGGCCAGCCAGCCGCCGATCTCCTTCATCGCCGCCGGGAAGCCGGCCGCGTGGTCCATCACCACGAAACCTTCCATGCGCGCGCGGTTCACCAGCAGCGACAGGTAGTTGGCCGGGCCCTTCATCGCCTGCTTGTTGTTGTACTGGCTGATGGCGCCGCAGATGACCACCCGCGCGCCGCGGGCGAGACGGCTCAGCACGGCGTCCAGGGTGTCGCCGCCGACGTTGTCGAAGTAGACGTCGACTCCCTTGGGGCATTCGCGCTTGAGTCCCTCGGCGAGGTCCTCGCTCTTGTAGTCGATGGCGCCGTCGAAGCCCAGTTCGTCGATCAGGTAGCGGCACTTCTCGGCGCCGCCGGCGATGCCGATCACGCGGCAGCCCTTGATCTTGGCGATCTGCCCGGCAACGCTGCCGACCGCGCCGGCGGCGCCGGACAGCACCACGGTATCGCCGGCTTTCGGCGCACCGGTTTCCAGCAGGGCGAAGTAGGCAGTCATGCCGGTCATGCCGAGGGCGGACAGGTAGACCGGCAGCGGCGCGCGCTGCGGGTCGACCTTGTACAGCCCGTTCGGCGCGCCGAGGTAATAGTCCTGCACGCCGAGCGCGCCGTTGACGTGGTCGCCGACGGCGAAGTCGGGGTGCTGCGAGGCGACCACTTCGCCCACGCCCAAGGCGCGCATCACCTCGCCCAGGCCCACCGGCGGAATGTACGACTTGCCCTCGTTCATCCAGCCACGCATGGCCGGATCGAGGGACAGGTACTTCACGCGGACCAGGATCTGCCCCTGGCCGGGTTCGCCCACCGGCTTCTCGACGTACTCGAAAATGTCGCGGGTGGCTTCGCCGACGGGGCGTTTGGCGAGGAGGAATTGGCGATTAGTGGCGGCAGTCATGGCAGGTACTCGAATCGATGGGTAGGTGACTGTGATAGTTCGCCCGGCGCCCAGGTTCAAGTTTCGTCTGCCCGGGAAATGCCCGCCGATCCGTTCGACTGATGGTGGGGCAGGGTGCTTCATCAGCAGGATGGATCGCCAGCCAACCGGCGTCCTGATAGTGATGCCGACCTGCGTGGGTGCGTGGATAGACTGCGGCACACCATTACTCGCCACTGCTGAGGACTGACGATGAGCATGACGTTTTCCGGCCAGGTTGCCCTGGTCACCGGCGGCGCGGCCGGTATCGGCCGCGCGACCGCCCTGGCGTTCGCCAGCGAAGGGTTGAAGGTGGTGGTGTCCGACCTGGATGCCGCCAATGGCGAAGCCACCGTCGAGGCGATCCGCGCCGCCGGCGGCGAGGCCTGCTTCCTGCGCTGCGACGTCACCCGCGAGGCGGACGTGAAAGCCCTGATGGAAGGCGTGATCGGCGCCTACGGTCGCCTGGACTACGCGTTCAACAACGCCGGCATCGAGATCGAGAAGGGCAAGCTGGCCGACGGTGGCGAGGACGAGTTCGACGCCATCATGGCGGTCAACGTGAAGGGCGTCTGGCTGTGCATGAAGCACCAGATCCCGCTGCTGCTGGCCCAGGGCGGCGGCGCGATCGTCAACACCGCCTCGGTGGCCGGCCTCGGCGCGGCGCCGAAGATGAGCATCTACGCCGCCTCCAAGCATGCGGTGATCGGCCTGACCAAATCCGCGGCGATCGAGTATGCGAAGAAGAAACTGCGGGTCAACGCGGTGTGCCCGGCGGTGATCGATACCGACATGTTCCGCCGCGCTTACGAGGCGGACCCGCGCAAGGCCGAGTACGCCGCCGCCATGCACCCCGTCGGTCGCATCGGCCTGGTCGAGGAGATCGCCGCCGCGGTGCTCTACCTGTGCAGCGACGGCGCAGCCTTCACCACCGGTCACGCGCTGGCCGTGGACGGCGGCGTCACCGCGATCTGATCGCCTCGCCAGGTCGCCGCTTCGCGACGGCCTTCGGGCGGAACGGCAGGGATGCTTTTTCCGCCTACGCGCTCTCTTTCACGCGTGGTACGGGACAAGCGGCCGTTTCGCTTGTCGCACACTGCGATCGTCCTAGAAGAAGAGAGAAACTTCATGCCCGTGCCCCTTTTGCTGCAAGGCCTATCCCTGGCCCTGTTCGGCGGATTCGTCGCCACCTCGCTGGCGGCCGAGACACCCAAGCCGGCCACCGCGCTGACCGCATCGGTCAACGCCGCCTGGAACGAGCGCCTGCCGTTCGCCGACCAGGCCGATTTCCAGGCGGCCCGTCGCGGCCTCATCGAAGCCTTCGACGGCGTGATCCGCGACGGGGACGGCAAGCCGGCCTGGGACCTTCCCGCCTATGCCTTCCTCAACGGCAAGCCGGCGCCGGACTCGGTCAACCCCAGCCTCTGGCGCCAGGCGCAGCTGAACAACATCGCCGGGCTGTTCCAGGTCAGCGAGCGGCTGTACCAGCTGCGCGGCATGGACCTGGCGAACATGAACGTCATCGAGGGCGACACGGGGCTGATCATCGTCGACCCGCTGCTCAACCAGGCCACGGCGAAGGCTGCGCTGGAGCTGTACTACAAGCACCGCCCGCGCAAACCGGTGGTGGCGGTGATCTACACCCACGCGCACGTCGATCATTTCGGCGGTGTGCGCGGGGTGGTCGACGAGGCGGACGTCAAGGCCGGCAAAGTGCACATTTATGCGCCGGAAGGCTTCTTCGAGCACGCCATCAGCGAGAACGTGATGGCCGGCCCGGCGATGAGCCGCCGCGCGCAATACATGTACGGCGCGCCGCTGCCACGCGGCGAGCGCGGCCAGGTCGACGCCGGGCTCGGCAAGTCGGTGCCCAGCGCCGGCACCATCACACTGATCCGGCCCACCGACGTGATCGCGCAGCCCATCGAGCGGCGTCGCGTCGACGGTATCGACATCGAGTTCCAGCTGACGCCCGGCACCGAGGCGCCGGCGGAAATGAACCTGTACTTCCCGCAGTTCCGCGCGTTGTGCATGGCCGAGAATGCGGCGCGCGTGCAGCACAACATCCTTACCCTGCGCGGCGCGCTGGTGCGCGATCCGAAGGTCTGGGCCGGCTATCTCGACCAGGCGCTGCAGCGCTACGGCGACAAGTCCGACGTGCTGTTCGCCCAGCATCACTGGCCGACCTGGGGCCAGGCGGAGATCCAGACCTTCCTCGCCGACCAGCGCGACATGTACGCCTTCATCAACAGCCAGACGCTGCGCCTGCTCAACCAGGGGTTCACGCCGATGGAGATCGCCGAGAAGCTGAAGAGGCTGCCGCCCAGGCTGGCCAACAAGTGGTACACCCGCGATTACTACGGCTCGCTGAGCCACAACGTGCGCGCCGTGTACCAGCGCTACATGGGCTTCTACGACGGCAATCCGGCCAACCTGAACCCGCTGCCGCCGGTCGAGGCCGGCCAGCATTACGTGGCGGCCATGGGCGGGGCGGACAAGGTGCTGGCGCTGGCCCGCGAGTCGTTCAAGCAGGGCGACTATCGTTGGGTGGCGCAACTGACCAACCACCTGGTGTTCGCCGAGCCGGACAACAAGGCCGCCCGCGAGCTGCAGGCCGACGCCCTCGAGCAGCTCGGCTACCAGAGCGAGAACGCCACCTGGCGCAACGCCTACCTGATGGGCGCCAACGAGCTGCGCAACGGTGTTTCCAGGCAGCCCGGCGTCGGCAGCAACGCGCCGGACCTGGTCCGCTCGCTGACCCCGGCGATGTTCTTCGACTACCTGTCGGTGCGCATCGACGCCGAGAAGGAGGCCGGCGAGGACCTGCTGATCAACTGGAGCTTCAGCGACCTCAAGGAAGACTACGCACTGACCCTGCGCAACGGCGTGCTCACCCATCGCGACGGCGTGCTGCATCCCCAGGCCGATGTCAGCGTGACCATGGACAAGGCGCTGCTCGACCGCATCGCCCTCAAGGAAACCAGCTTCCTCAAGCAACTCATGGTCGGCAACATCAGCATGCAGGGCGAACGCCTCAAGCTTGGCCGGCTGCTGGGCGGCATGGACGATCCGGACGGCAACTTCAATATCGTCACGCCCTGAGACCTCCGTCCTCCTCCCCGAACGCGGCTCCGGCCGCGTTTTTCATGCCTGTCGTTCGGCGTCGCGCCGCTCATGGCTGTCGCAGAACTGTTCTGCCTGTCTCGGCGAATGCGACAGCTGTCGCGGCGCGCGATGCCCCTGCAGTCGCCTCTCTGATCGCTGAAAGCCGCGTCGCTCCTGGGCTGCAACGGCTCAGCCGGTGGCTGGCATAGCGGTTGCTCTCCTGAGTGGGACTGCAGCGAAACGCTCCAGCCCCTAATAAGAAATCGGGAGAAACCCATGAAACAGATTGGCCTCGCTTCGCGCGCAGCCCGCTTGCCTGAAAGCGGGCGTGCCTCTGGCGCCGTTCCACTGACTTCCCTGTGCATCGCCATCCTTCTCGCCCTCGGCTCCACCACCTCGCTGGCCGCACCTCAGCCGGCTGCTGTGGACGGCGCGCGGATCGCCGCTGCGGACAAGGAACCCGGCAACTGGATGTCCACCGGCCGCACCTACGACGAGCAACGCTTCAGCCCGCTGAAACAGGTCAACGACGGCAACGTCGACAAGCTCGGCCTGGCCTGGAGCTACAAGCTGGATATCGACCGTGGCGTCGAAGCCACACCCATCGTCGTCGACGGCGTGATGTACACCACCGGGCCGTTCTCCATCGTCTACGCGCTGGATGCGCGCGACGGCAAACTGCTGTGGAAATACGACCCGCAATCCGACCGCTCGCGCGCCGGCGAAGCCTGCTGCGATGCGGTGAACCGCGGCGTGGCGGTGTGGAATGGCAAGGTCTATGTCGGCGTGCTCGATGGCCGCCTGGAGGCCATCGACGCCAAGACCGGGCAGAAGGTCTGGAGCGTCGACACCCGCAGCGACCACAGCCGCAGCATCACCATCACCGGCGCGCCGCGCATCGTCAAAGGCAAGGTCATCATCGGCAACGGTGGCGCCGAATTCGGCGTGCGCGGCTATATCACCGCCTACGACGCCGAGACCGGCAAGCAGGACTGGCGCTTCTTCACCGTACCGGGTGACCCCAAGGAAATGCCCGAAGGCAAGGGCATGGAAATCGCCGCCAAGACCTGGTTCGGCAACAACTACCACAAGCAGGGCGGTGGCGGGACGGTGTGGGATTCGATGTCTTACGACCCCGAGCTGAACCTCCTGTACATCGGCGTGGGCAACGGCTCGTCGTGGAACCCGCGCATCCGCAGCGAAGGCAAGGGCGACAACCTGTTCCTCTCCTCCATCGTCGCCATCAACCCGGACAATGGCGAGTACGTCTGGCACTACCAGACCACGCCGGGCGATGCCTGGGACTACACCGCGACCCAGCACATCATGCTGGTGGACTTAGAACTCGACGGCAAGAAACGCAAGGTGCTGATGCAGGCGCCGAAGAACGGCTTCTTCTACGTGATCGACCGTGAAACCGGCGAGCTGCTCTCGGCGAAGAACTTCATCCCGATCAACTGGGCCACCGGCATCGACATGAAGACCGGCCGGCCGATCCGCAACGAGAAGGTCGCCGAGTACTGGAAGGACCCGGAGAAAAAGGCCCGCCTGATCCAGCCGGCGTTCTGGGGCGCGCACGACTGGCAACCGATGTCGTACAACCCTCAGACCGGGCTGGTGTATATCCCGGCGCATATCATGTCGGCCATGTACCAGGACGTCGATGGCGCGCCGCCACGTTCGAAGTTCAAGAGCATTTACCAGCTCGACGTGAACACCGGGATGATGCCCGAGGACCCCGAAGGCCTGCGCAAGATCGCTGACACCTGGACCGGCAAGCTGATCGCCTGGGACCCGGTCAAGCAGGAAGCCGCGTGGGAAGTGCCGTACACCACCATCTTCAACGGTGGAACCCTGAGCACCGCCGGCAACCTGGTGTTCGAAGGCACCGCCAACGGTCGCGTGGTGGCCTACGCCGCCGACACCGGCAAGAAGCTCTGGGAACAGCCCGCCAACACCGGGGTGATGGCGGCACCGGTGACCTATGAAGTGGACGGCGAACAGTACGTGACCTTCATGGCCGGCTGGGGCGGGGCGTTCTCCACGTTCGCCGGCGCGCTGTCGTTGCGCGCCGGGGTCAAGCCCAACGCCCAGGTGCTGACCTACAAGCTCGGCGGCACCGCCAAGCTGCCCGACCTCAAGGACCGCTTCGCCGACCGCAAGCCCGAGCCGCCGAAACTCACCGGCACCCAGGCACAGATCGACCAGGGCCGCGAACTGTTCAATTCGAGCTGCTCGCAATGCCACGGCATCAATGCCATCAGCGGCGGCGTGGTGCCTGACTTGCGCACCCTGAGCAAGGAAAACCACGAGCGCTTCCTCGGCATCGTCTATGGCGCGCGCATCCCGGACGGCATGCCGTCGTTCGAGGGCCATCTCGACGTGAAGCAGGCCGAAGCGGTGCATCAGTACCTGATCAAGCGTGCCTACGACCTGCAGGAACAGCAGGCTTCCGCCAAGAAGACCGCCGCCAACTGACCCCCGGACGCCCGCTGCGGCGGGCCTTTACTCGTGGATGGGAGAAACGCAATGAGCACCATCGTCACCTACCAGAACTACATCGATAACGCCTTCATCGGCAGCGAAGAGCTGATCGAGGTGCATAACCCGGCCAACGCCGAGCTGTTGGCGCGAGTGCCGCAAGCGACCAATGTGCAGGTCGAGCGCGCCATCGCCGCCGCGCGCAAGGCGCAGAAGGGCTGGGCCGCCAAGCCGGCCATCGAACGCGCCGGCTACCTGCGCAGGATCGCCCAGAAGGTGCGCGACAACGCCGAGCGCCTGGCCCGCGTCATCACCCAGGAGCAGGGCAAGGTGCCTGGCCTGGCGCTGGTGGAAGTCAACTTCACCGCCGACTACCTCGACTACATGGCCGAATGGGCGCGCCGCCTGGAAGGCGAAATCCTCACCAGCGACCGCGCCGGGGAAAACGTCTTCCTGTTCCGCAAGCCGCTCGGCGTGGTCGCCGGCATCCTGCCGTGGAACTTCCCGTTCTTCCTCATCGCCCGCAAGATGGCGCCGGCTTTAATCACCGGAAACACCATCGTGATCAAGCCCAGCGAGGAAACCCCGATCAACTGCTTCGAGTTCGCCCGCTTGGTGGCCGAAACCGATCTGCCTGCCGGGGTGTTCAACGTGGTCAGCGGCACCGGCGCCGGCGTCGGACATGCCCTCACCAGCCATCCCGGCGTCGACCTGATCAGCTTCACCGGCAGCGTCGCCACCGGCTCGCGGATCATGGCCGCTGCCGCGCCGAACATCACCAAGCTCAACCTGGAACTGGGCGGCAAGGCGCCGGCCATCGTGCTGGCCGATGCCGACCTCGAGCTGGCCGTGAAAGCGATCACCGCCTCACGGGTGATCAACACCGGGCAGGTGTGCAACTGTGCCGAGCGGGTTTACGTCGAGCGCAAGGTGGCCGACCAGTTCATCGATAAGCTGGCCAGCGCCATGGCCGCCACCAAGTACGGCGACCCGTCCACCGATGCCGACCTGGACATGGGCCCGCTGGTCAACCAGATCGGCCTCGACAAGGTCGCGCAGATGGTCAAGACCGCCAGCAGCCAGGGCGCACAGATCGTCACCGGCGGCGCGGTGGCCGACCTGGGCAAGGGTTTCCACTACCAACCGACGGTGCTGGCGGGCTGCAAGTCCGACATGGAGATCATGCGCAAGGAAATCTTCGGCCCGGTGCTGCCGGTGCAGATCGTCGATGACCTGGATGAAGCCATCGCCCTGTCCAACGACTGCGAATACGGCCTGACGTCATCGATCTACACCCGCAGCCTCGGCGCGGCGATGAAGGCCTGCGCCGAGATCGACTTCGGCGAGACCTACATCAACCGCGAGAACTTCGAGGCCATGCAGGGCTTCCACGCCGGCGTGCGCAAATCCGGCATCGGCGGCGCGGACGGCAAGCACGGCCTCTACGAGTTCACCCACACTCACGTCGTCTACATCCAGAACTGAAGGGCGGTTTCTCCTTGCATCGCCAGCCCTCTCCCGCTCGCGGGAGAGGGCCGGGGAGAGGGGGAATACCTTCATCTGGCGCCGATCGCCAACGCCGCCCTGCAGCGGGTTAGCTAGCCCAGCGCATTCGGCGGCACGATGCCGTGCTTCTTCATCTTGCGGTAAAGCGTCGAGCGGGAGATGCCGAACTGATCGGACGCCGCCGTGACGTTCCACTTGTGCTGGCGCAGAGCGTCCAGCAGCGCCTGGCCTTCGACATCGCCGATGCGTGCCTGAAGGCTGCCCCCGGCGACACCTTCGGGCGTCTGCAGCAGGGGCAGCGTGCGCGTCGCGCGCGTCAGCTCCGCCGGCAGGCAGTCCATGCCGATACAGCCGTCTTCCGCCAGCGCCACGGCGTAGCGCAGGGTGTTAAGCAACTGGCGGATGTTCCCCGGCCACGGACAGGTCAGCAGCGCCTCCAGCGCCTGCGGTTGCAGGTAGGCGCCTTGCTGCTCCGCCTCCAGCAGCGTGCGGATCAGCCAGGCCTTGTCGCTGCGTTCACGCAGGGCCGGCAGGCGGACCACGGCGGCACCGAGTCGGTAGTAGAGGTCTTCGCGAAAGCTCTTTGTCTGGATCATCGCCTGCAGGTCCTGGTGTGTCGCGGAGATCACCTGGACGTCCAGCGGAACCGGCTCCTCGGCGCCGAGGGCGAAGATTTCCCGCTCGGCGAGCACCCGCAACAGGCGTGTCTGCAGGTGCGCCGGCATGTCGCCGATCTCGTCGAGAAACAGGGTGCCGCCGTTGGCCAGCTCCAGCTTGCCCTTCATGCCCTTGCGGTTGGCGCCGGTGAAGCTGCCGCTGCGGTAGCCGAACAATTCGCTCTCGATCAGGGTTTCCGGAATCGCCGCGCAATTGAGCGCGACGAATGGCCCGCGCGCGCGCCGGCTGGCGGCGTGGATGGCGCGGGCAAAGGCTTCCTTGCCGGTGCCGGTTTCGCCCTCCAGAAGGATCGGCAACCCCTTGTCCAGCAGCTTGCGCAGACGCTGCACGCTGGCCTGCAGACCGGCGTCGCGACCGCTGAGCTGCTCGAGATCGGGCGAGGCGGGCTTCGAGCGGTTCGGCTCGCCGTTCGGTGCGACGTAGGAGCCGACCGGGCGCGTAGCCGCAGGTGCGCCGGCCGGGATGCGCAGCGCGACTTCGATCAGCGCTTCCTCGTCCAGGGTCCGCAGCATCAGACTCCGCGCGCCGCCCTTGCTGAGGTCCAGTAACTCGTCGAGCCGTAGCGGCAGCAGGCTGTCGATGGCCCGGCCGATCAGCTGGCGGCCCTTCTGGTGGGCAACGAAAGCGGCATGGTTGGCGCCGACGACGTTGCCGCCTTCGTCCAGCGCCAGCAGTTGCTCGCTGGCCAGGTCGCTGATCTCGTCGCGCGGTTTCAGCGCGAGAGTCAGGCAGTCGCGATAGCTGTGGCGGAAGTAGGCGTTCTCGATCATCCGCGCGTACATGACCACCAGTTGCAGGGTCAGGTGCTGGGCTTCCTTGGGGCCGTCCATGTCCAGGCAGGAGGCATTCAGGCAACCCTTGAGCTTGCCCAGCGGGTCGAAGATCGGCGAGACCGAGCAACTCATCCGCGCGTTGGCCGCCAGGAAGTGCTCCTCGCGGTGAATGGTCAGCGCGTGTTGTGACACCAGCGAGGTGCCGATGCCGTTGGTGCCGACCACCGATTCGTCCCAGCGTGCGCCGACGATCAGCCCGGACTGGGTGTAGGGATCGCGTTGCGCAGGCAGGCGCGAATCCAGCGTGATGCCGTTCTCGTCGCTGAGCAGCACGGCGAAGCCGGCCTGGGCGACGCGTTTGGACAGGCCGGTGACGCCTTGCCCGGCGATCGCCAGGTATTCCTGATTGAGCTCCTGGTGGCGACGGATCTCGGCGGCGGTGAGGATGACCTTCTCGTTGCGCCCGCGCGGGTTGAGGCCGTGCTGAACGATGCTGCGGTGCCAGGATTGGGCGATCACGCCCTCCGGACGCACCGAGCGCTCGGCGAAATGATCGAGGATGAAACGGTTCAGGTCCTGACTGCCCGGATGGGCCAACGGCGAAGGGTTCATGGCGACTCCAACTGCTGGCGCTCGGTCCACGCATCGGCGGACGAGCTGTCCTGTTCTTGTTGTTGCGACACAAGGTGCCCGGTACTTCCTCAGCCTAACTCTACAGGCAGCCCACGACCATTCCGCCTGCCCATTGGTCGGGTTCCCTCGCCAACCCTGCCTTCCAGGGTGCGACACCTGTCGCACGCCTGCACCACTGCACGTCATCGCCTCATTGGGAACGGGGTGCGGCAATCAGGCCGTTTGTTGCCTGACATCAGTGTCGGTGGACATCGTCCGGAGTAGCTTCGGTGCGGCATACAAACACAGTCCTGCGAAACGCACAGGAGGAGCACCCTGATGAGCAGCACGTTCTTCATCCCCGCGGTAAACATGATGGGCAGTGGCAGTCTCGAAGAGGCCATGCTGGCCATCCGCAACTTCGGATTCCGCCACGCTCTTATCGTCACCGATGCAGGTCTCGCCAAGGCGGGCGTGGCCGACAAGGTCGCCGCGCTGTTGTCGGCGCAGGACATCCAATCCAGCCTGTTCGATGGCGCGCAGCCCAACCCCACCGTCGGCAACGTCGAGAAGGGCCTGGCCCTGCTGCAACAGAAAGGCTGTGACTTCGTCATCTCCCTCGGTGGCGGCTCGCCCCACGACTGCGCCAAGGGCATCGCCCTGTGCGCCAGCAACGGCGGCAAGATCGCCGACTACGAGGGCGTCGATCAGTCGGCGAAGCCCCAGCTGCCGCTGGTGGCGATCAACACCACCGCCGGCACCGCCAGCGAGATGACACGTTTCTGCATCATCACCGACGAAAGCCGCCACGTGAAAATGGCCATCGTCGACCGCAACGTGACCCCGATCCTCTCGGTGAACGACCCGTCGCTGATGGTCGGCATGCCGGCCGGGCTGACCGCCGCCACCGGCATGGACGCCCTGACCCACGCAGTCGAGGCCTACGTTTCCATCGCCGCGACGCCGATCACCGATGCCTGTGCCCTGAAAGCGGTGACGCTGATCTCGCAGAACTTGCGCCAGGCGGTGAAAGACGGCAAGAACATGGAGGCACGCGAGGCGATGGCCTACGCGCAATTCCTCGCCGGCATGGCGTTCAACAACGCCTCGCTGGGTTACGTGCACGCCATGGCGCACCAGCTCGGCGGTTTCTACGACCTGCCGCACGGCGTGTGCAACGCGGTGTTGCTGCCGCACGTGGAAAGCTTCAACGCCGCCGTCTGTCCGCAGCGCCTGGCCGATGTGGCGCAGGCTATGGGCGTCGACGTGCAGGGCCTGGACGCCGAGGCCGGTGCCGCGGCCTGCATCGCGGCGATTCGCGCGCTGTCGGCGGACGTCAACATCCCCGCCGGCCTGATCGCCCTCGGTGCCAAGGCCGAGGACATCCCGATCCTCGCCGCCAACGCGCTGAAGGATGCCTGCGGCCTGACCAACCCGCGTCCGGCCAGCCAGGAGCAGATCGAGGCGATCTTCCACGCCGCGCTGTAAGCCTATCGCACGACCAAAACGCGGCCCAGGCCGCGTTTTTTTTGCCTGCGATTCCCTGCAGAGTCCCGTCGTCGAACAGCTGTAGCAGCTCTGCGGCAGTTGTTACCGGCGGGCACTACCGAAGCAGGGCGCTGTCTGCTTCCAAAGTACCATTTCGCTTTTTGCGAAATGGCGCGAACGTGGGGTACCGGAGTTTTTCCGGCCCATAAATCCAAGAGAGGAAACGCCATGTGGACTAAGCCCGAGTACACCGACCTGCGCATTGGCTTCGAAGTGACCATGTACTTCGCCAACCGCTGATCCGTTCCGCCCCGGCCCTGCCGGGGCTTCCTGCTAGGGCTCCCCATGCATATCCAGATTCTCGGTTCCGCGGCGGGCGGTGGCTTTCCGCAGTGGAACTGCAATTGCCGCAATTGCCGCGGCTTGCGCGAAGGCACCCTGAACGCCCGCGCCCGCACCCAGTCCTCCATCGCCCTGTCCGACAACGGCGTCGACTGGATCCTGTGCAACGCGTCCCCCGACATCCGTGCCCAACTCGAAGCCTTCCCCGTACTGCAGCCGGCGCGCAAGTCGCGTGACACGGCGATCGGCGCGATCATCCTGCTGGACAGCCAGATCGACCACACCACCGGGCTGCTCAGCCTGCGTGAAGGCTGCCCGCACGAAGTCTGGTGCACGGAGATGGTCCACCAGGACCTGACCACCGGCTTTCCGCTGTTCAACATGCTCGAACACTGGAACGGCGGCCTGCGCTGGAACCCCATCGGCCTGGACGGCAGCTTCGTCATTCCAGTGTGCCCCGGCCTGCGTTTCACCCCGGTTCCCCTGCGCAGCGCGGCGCCGCCGTACTCGCCGCATCGCCACGACCCGCATCCGGGCGATAACCTCGGCCTGCTGGTGGAGGACCTGAACGGCGGCGGTACGCTGTTCTATGCGCCGGGGCTTGGCCAGGTCAGCGATGCGTTGCGCCAGACCATGGCCCGCGCCGACTGCTTGCTGGTGGACGGTACGCTGTGGCGCGATGACGAGATGCGTGTCTGCGAGGTCGGCGACAAGCTCGGCAGCGAGATGGGGCATCTGCCGCAGAGCGGGGAGGGCGGCATGCTCGAACTGCTCGACGGACTGGCCGCGCCGCGCAAGGTGCTCATCCACATCAACAACACTAATCCGATCCTCGACGAGGACTCCGCCGAGCGCGCGCAGCTGGCTGCGCATGGCGTGGAAGTCGCATTCGACGGAATGAGCATCACCCTGTAGATGCGCGCCGCGCATCGCCGTATGAACAGTGCCGCCAACGCTGCGCCCGCGCAGCCCGGGAGAGCGGCGTCGCCACGGAGTGCTTCGATGTCCATGACTGCCATGACCCCCGCTGAATTCGAGCAGGCGCTGCGCGCCAAGGGCGCCTACTACCATATTCATCATCCCTACCATCGGGCGATGTACGAGGGGCGTTCCAGCCGCGAGCAGATCCAGGGCTGGGTCGCCAACCGCTTCTATTACCAGGTGAACATCCCGCTCAAGGACGCCGCGATCATGGCCAACTGCCCGGATCGCGACACCCGCCGAGAGTGGGTGCAGCGCATCCTCGACCACGACGGCGCGCCCGGCGAGGAGGGTGGCATCGAAGCCTGGCTGCGCCTTGGCGAGGCGGTGGGGCTGGATCGCGAGCAGATTCTCTCGCAGGAGCTGGTGCTGCCGGGCGTGCGCTTCGCGGTGGACGCCTACGTCAACTTCGCCCGCCGCGCGAACTGGCAGGAGGCGGCGAGCAGCTCTCTGACCGAGCTGTTCGCGCCGCAGATTCACCAGTCGCGGCTGGACAGCTGGCCGCAGCACTACCCGTGGATCGACCCCGCCGGTTACGACTACTTCCGCAATCGTCTGAGCCAGGCGCGGCGCGACGTCGAGCACGGCCTGCGGATCACCCTGGCGCACTACACCACGGCCGAATCGCAACAACGCATGCTGGATATCCTCCAGTTCAAGCTGGACATCCTCTGGAGCATGCTCGACGCCATGAGCATGGCCTATGAGCTGGAGCGCCCGCCGTACCATACGGTCACCGGCGAGCGGGTCTGGCACAAGGGGATCGCGCTATGAGGCGTCGAACCGTAGGGTGCGCCGTGCGCACCAACGTCTCCGTCTGCATATCTCGCGGTGCGCACGGCGCACCACACGGGAGATGCCCATGACCTCCCTGGCGCGAGTACCGGCGCTGCGCCGCGGCTACCGCTTCCAGTTCGAGCCGGCACAGGACGCCCACGTGCTGCTCTATCCGGAGGGGATGATCAAGCTCAACGGCAGTGCCGCGGAAATCCTCAAGCAGGTGGATGGCCAGCGCGACACCGCCGCCATCGTCGCCGCGCTGATCGCGCAGTTCCCCGATGCGCCCGACCTGGCGCCGGATGTTCTCGAATTCTTGGATATCGCCCATGCAAAGCACTGGATCGAGTTTCGCTAAACCGGGCCACACGCCCGGGCCGCCGCTCTGGTTGCTGGCCGAGCTGACCTACCGTTGTCCGCTGCAATGCCCGTACTGCTCCAACCCGCTGGACTTCGCCCAGCAGGGCGCCGAGCTGAGCACGGCGGAGTGGATCGAGGTTTTTCGCCAGGCCCGTGAGCTGGGTGCGGCGCAGCTGGGCTTTTCCGGCGGCGAACCGCTGGTGCGCCAGGACCTTGCCGAGCTGATCAAGGCGGCGCGCGACCTGGGTTATTACACCAACCTGATCACCTCCGGCATCGGCCTGACCGAAAAACGCATCGCCAGCTTCAGCGAGGCGGGGCTGGACCATATACAGATCAGTTTCCAGGCCGCCGACGAAGAGGTGAACAACCTGCTCGCCGGCTCGAAGAAGGCGTTCGCTCACAAGCTGGAAATGGCCCGCGCGGTGAAGGCCCACGGCTATCCGATGGTGCTCAACTTCGTCACCCACCGGCACAACATCGACCGCATCGAGCGGATCATCGAGCTGTGCATCGAGCTGGAAGCGGACTTCGTCGAACTCGCCACCTGCCAGTTCTACGGCTGGGCCGAACTCAACCGTGCCGGCCTGCTGCCGACCCGCGAGCAGCTGCAGCGCGCCGAGCGCATCACCAACCAGTGGCGCGACAAGCTCGAGGCGCAGAACCACCCTTGCAAGCTGATCTTCGTCACCCCGGACTATTACGAGGAACGCCCCAAGGCTTGCATGAACGGTTGGGGCAACCTGTTCCTCGACATCACCCCGGACGGCACCGCGCTGCCGTGCCACAGCGCGCGGCAACTGCCGGTGCAGTTTCCTAACGTGCGCGAGCACAGCCTGGCGCACATCTGGCACGACTCGTTCGGTTTCAACCGCTTCCGCGGCGATGACTGGATGCGCGAGCCGTGCCGCTCCTGCGACGAGAAGGGTAAAGATTTCGGCGGCTGTCGCTGCCAGGCGTTCATGCTCACCGGCGATGCGACCAATGCCGACCCGGTGTGCAGCAAGTCCGCACAGCACGGCCTGATCCTCGACGCGCGCCGCGAGGCCGAAGAAGCCGCGCTCGGCATGGACCAGCTGCAATTTCGCAACGAGCGCGCTTCACGCCTCATCGCCAAGGCCTGACGGTCGCTTGCCCATGTCCCGCGTGAGCACCGACCACCGCTACGGCTTCTGGCCCAGCCGCTGGAGCGCCAGGAAAGCCGCCGCGGCCAGCCGCGATTTTGCGGAGCTACGCACCGGGCATGGCGGCGTGCTGTGGATCGAGTTCGACCCCGCGGATGCGCGCAGCACCCTTTGGTATCACCGCGCCAGCGAGCGCCGTTGCCTGTCGCCGGCCGGCGTTTCGCTGCGCAGCCGGGTTTATGAATACGGTGGCGGCGCGTTCTGCGTGACCCGCGACGGCGTCGCCTTCGTCGGCGAAGCGGATCAGCAGGTCCATCGGCAGGCCCTGGACGGCGATCCCCAGGCGCTTACCGCCTGCGCCGCGCGCCGCTACGGCGATCTGCAGCACGATGCGTTCGGCGATGCGATATTCGCCGTCGAGGAGGAACACGGCGAAGCGGGCGTGCGGCACCGGATCGTCTCCCTGTCGCTGCGCGATGGCGCCCGCAAGATCGTTATCGAGGGGGCGGATTTCTACGCTGCGCCCACGCTTCGCGCCGATGGCCGTCGGCTCGCCTGGATCGAATGGAACCGCCCGGAGCAACCCTGGACCGCCACCCGGCTGTGCGTCGCCGAGCGCGACGCGGACGGGCGCTGGGGTAGCCCGCGCTGCCTGGCCGGTGCGGAGGGTGGCACGTCGCTGCAGCAGCCGCGGTTCGCCCAGGATGGCCGCCTGCATTGCCTGAGCGATGAAGGCGGCTGGTGGCAGCCGTGGGTGGAGCGGGGCGGCCAGTGGCAACGGCTGGACGGCAGGGCGATCGCACAGTCGGACCATGCCGCCGCACCCTGGCAATTGGGCGCCTGCAGCTACCTGCCACTGGCGAGCGGCCTGCTGCTGAGTCGTTTCGAGGACGGTTTCGGTGTGCTGGCCGAGGCCACGTCCGCCGGCGAACGACGTCTCGCCGAGGCATTCACGCGCTTCCGCCAGGTCGCCGCGGACGACCGGCATTTCTTTGCGATTGCCGCCTCGCCCGAACGCAGCAGCGCGATCCTCGCCATCCAACGGGACGGTGGCGCGGTCGCCGTGCTCGCGGGCGGCGAGGTGATGCTGGGGGAGGGCGATCTGGCTCGTCCCGAGGCGCTGTGCTTTCCCAGCGGCAAGGGCGAAGCGCACGCGTTCTTCTACCCGCCGCGCAATGCCGACTGCCGCGCCATCGACAACGAAAAGCCACCGCTGGTGGTGTTCCTCCATGGCGGGCCGACGTCGGCGTGCTACCCGGTGTTCGATCCGCGCATCCAGTTCTGGACCCAGCGTGGTTTCGCCGTCGCCGATCTCAATTACCGCGGCAGCAGCGGTTTTGGTCGCGACTATCGCAACAGCCTGAGGACGCAGTGGGGCGTCAGCGACGTGCAGGACGCCTGCAGCCTGCTGCAGTATCTGGCGCAGCGCCGCCTCGTCGACGCGCGCCGTGCCTTCATTCGCGGCGGCAGCGCGGGCGGCTACACGGCGCTCTGTGCTTTGGCGTTCGCCGATGCCTTCCGTGGCGGCGCCAGCCTCTATGGTGTCAGCGATCCGCTGGCGCTGGGCCGGGTTACGCACAAGTTCGAGGCCGACTATCTGAACTGGCTGATCGGCGATCCGCAGCGCGATACCGAGCGTTACGCGGCGCGCACCCCGTTGCTGCACGCGCAGCAGATCAGCGCGCCGGTGATCTTCTTCCAGGGCGGGCGCGATGCGGTGGTGCTGCCCGCGCAGACCGAGGCGATGGTCGAAGCGTTGCGACGCAACGGCATTGCCGTCGAGTACCACCTGTATCCCGACGAGCGCCACGGCTTTCGCCAGGCCGCGCACCTGGCCGAGGTGCTGGAGTGCGAGTGGCGCTTCTACCAGGCGCTGCTCTGATCGGCCCCGGTTGCCCTTGGTGAACGCGGGCATCACCGATATGCTCACTGCCTCCTTTCTCCAGCGCCGTCTTCCGATGCCCACACTGAAACGTCTGCTTCCCCTGGCCCTGCTCCTGCTGCTGTCCGCCTGCTCGAGCGAGCCGGTTCTTTCGCCGATCACCTCGCGTCTTCCCGAACGGGTCGAGTTGAGCGATGTGCCGTTCTTCCCGCAGAACGCCTTCCAGAGCGCCCCGGCGGCGATGGCCAGCATGCTCCTGCAGCGCGGCGTGAACACCGACCCCGGCCTGCTCAAGGACCGCGTCTACATCGTCGGTCGCGACGACATGCGGCCGGCGATGGTCGCCACTGCGGAAGCCCACGACATGCTGGTGTATCCATTGCAGCCGACGATGGACGCGCTGCTCGGCGAGGTGGCGGCAGGCAACCCGGTGCTCGTGCTGCAGAACATCGGCATGGACATGTGGCCGGAATGGCATTACGCGGTGGTGGTTGGCTACGACCTGCACAAGCAGACGCTGACGCTGCGCTCCGGCGGTTCGCGCCGGCTGCAAAGCGATTTCGCGGCGTTCGAGAAGACCTGGAAAAGCAGCGAGCGCTGGGCTGTGCTGACGCTGCCCGCCAGCCTGTTGCCGGCCAGTGCGCAGCGCCCGGTCTGGCTCAAGGCCGCGGCAGAACTGAAGGAGGCCGGCCGTGCCGACGCCGCGCAGCGCGCCTACCGCACGGCGGCCGAACGCTGGCCGACGCAAACGACCGCGCAGTGACAAAAAAGACGGGGCTTACGAGCCCCGTTTTTCATTCGCCTTCAGAGGCCGAACTTGTCGCGCAGCGTGTAATACCAGGCGCCCAGCGCACTGAACGGCACCTGCAACAGCCGACCGCCGGGGAAGGGGTAATGCGGCAGCCCGGCGAAGGCATCGAAGCGTTCGGCCTGGCCGCGCAGCGCTTCGGCCAGGACCTTGCCGGCCAGGTGCGTGTAGGTCACGCCATGCCCGCTGCAGCCCTGGGAGTAGTAGATGTTGTCGCCCAGGCGGCCGACCTGCGGCAGGCGTGAGAGGGTGAGCAGGAAGTTGCCGGTCCAGGCGAAGTCGATCTTCACGTCTTTGAGCTGCGGGAAGGTCTTGAGCATCTTCGGCCGGATGATAGCCTCGATGTTCGCCGGGTCGCGGGCGCCGTAGACCACGCCACCGCCGTAGATCAACCGACGATCGCCGGAGAGGCGATAGTAGTCCAGCAGGTAGTTGCAGTCCTCCACGCAGTAATCCTGGGGCAGCAGAGAGCGCGCCAGGTCCTCGGACAGCGGCTCGGTGGTGATCACCTGGGTACCGCACGGCATAGATTTCGCGGCCAGCTCCGGGATCAGGTCGCCCAGGTAGGCGTTGCCGGCGACCACGACGAACTTCGCCCGTACACGACCCCGAGGCGTGTGCACGACCGGATTGGCTCCGCGCTCGATGCGTGTGGCGGGTGATTGCTCGTGGATCGTGCCGCCAAGGGATTCCACCGCCGCGGCTTCGCCAAGCGCCAGGTTCAATGGGTGGATATGCCCGCCGCTCATGTCCAGCAAGCCGCCGAGGTAGTTGTCGCTGGCCACCACGTCGCGAATGCCTTCACGGTCGAGCAGTTTTAGTTGGTTATGGCCATAGCGCTCCCAGAGCGCCTTCTGCGACTCAAGGTGACCCATCTGCTTGGCGCTCAGCGCAGCGAAGACGCCGCCGTCCTTGAGATCGCAGGCGATGCCGTAGGTGGCGATCCGCTCACGGATGATGCGCCCGCCCTCGAACGCCATCTCGCCGAGCAGCCGTGCCTGCTGTGCGGGCAGCGTGCGCTCGATGACGTCAATGTCGCGGCTGTAGCTGTTGACGATCTGCCCGCCGTTGCGCCCGGACGCACCGAAACCCACTTTCGCCGCCTCCAGGAGGGTCACGCGGAAACCGTTCTCCAGCAGGAACAGGGCTGTCGACAGGCCGGTATAGCCGGCGCCGATGACGCACACGTCGGTTTGCACCTCGCCATCCAGCGCCGGGCGCGGCGGCACCGGGTTGGCGGAGGCGGCGTAATAGGACTGCGGGTAGGCTGTGTGCGACATATTGGAGTCTCTGTTCTTTATTTTTTACGGATGAGTCGATGCTAACCGAGAAGCTCACTCCGCCGCCAGCGCTGTTCGGTTCACTTCGAGTTTTAAAAAACACGGTTTTTTCAGCACGTTAGCGAAAAAATGGTTGACACCCCTGCGGCGCTCCGTAAAATGCGCGGCCAATGCAGGCACATAGCTCAGTTGGTTAGAGCACCACCTTGACATGGTGGGGGTCGTTGGTTCGAATCCAATTGTGCCTACCAAACAAAACCCGTACTGCGCGGGGCTTAGAAGGCGATCCGAAAGGATCGCCTTTTTTGTTTGCGTGGATTTTGTCTTCGCTCGGTGCTGGCCTTCGCTGTCAAAGAACCCGGCAAGTGACTCTGGCGGGATCGGCCTGCTTGGCCTTCTACCTGTGATGGGTCTGTCATGAGTGCGTGGTGTCTGCCCATGACGCTGATCGTCGCTCCATCCTCCGCGTTCACGTTTTCTTCACCCGGGCCTGCTACGCTCCGCTGCCTCTTTGGGGAGTAACCTGCCTGTGCGTGATGCGCGGGCGCGCTGGTCAACATACTCGGCGGTCAGCCGTGGTCAGCGCATCCAGCCGGATTGGTGAGACCAACGACATTGCTGCGCTCAGCTGGGCGCGCGGCGTGTCGTGGACTCATGCCCGGCTGGAGCTGCACCTTGAACACCCTTTCGCTGATTTTCCTTTCCTTCGCCATGTCCACCGACGCCTTCGCTGCGGCGGTAGGCAAGGGCTCGAGCCTGCACAAACCGTCTGTTACCGAAGCGCTCCGTACCGGTCTGATCTTCGGTGTCATCGAGGCCCTCACGCCCGTCGTCGGTTGGCTCATCGGGCAGGCTGCCAGCAGCTACGTGACCGAATGGGATCACTGGATCGCCTTTGGCCTCCTGTTGCTGCTGGGCCTGCACATGATCTATGTCGGCTTGAAATCGGAGGCGGCCGCGCTCGAGGGAAGGGCCACGCAACATTCGTTCTGGATTCTCGCCGCGACGGCGGTCGCTACCAGTATCGATGCGCTGGCCGTAGGCGTGGGGCTGGCGTTCGTGGATGTGAACATCGCCGTCGCGGCGCTGGCAATCGGCTTGGCGACCATGACGATGGTGACGTTGGGAACGCTGCTGGGCCGGGTGCTGGGCGCGATGGTGGGGCGGCGCGCGGAAATTGCCGGGGGGATCGTTCTGATCCTGGTTGGCGGCACCCTTCTCTATGAGCATCTGAGTGGCGCCTGAGGCGCGCCACGCCTGTTTCCGCGACAGGACATTCCGAACTCGCGCGTAATCGATGCGTCGTAGTTGTGCATTTCGCGGTCCGCCGCGAGTTCCGAAGAGTCGTTGGAGTCACGTGTGCAGAAGAAGATCAAACCGAAACCCCTGATGATCGCGGCCACGCCGTTGCTGTGTTGTGGCGTGGCCTTCGCGGCGGTGGGGATGGGCGGCGGAGGCGACACTTTTCTGTACATGGCGCCGGCGTTTCTCGTGCCGGGTTTCCTGCTGCTGGCATTCTCCATGCGCAGGCGGTAGTGCCGTCCTGAGGGGGCCAGGACTCCACCCAGGCGACTGATTTCGGAACGCGCAGCCGGCGGCGGCCTCAAACGGGTACAGGTCTATTCCAGGCCGGGTGAGGAGGTCGCTATGAGTACGGAATCGAACGAGGGGAAAGGGCATCAGGACCTCGGCGAGGGGTCGCTGATCAACGATCCTGGCAACGAGGACCCCGGTTCGATCATCGAGGACGCGCCGGTGCCTCTGAAAAACGATCCCGATGCAAAACCGCCGATGCAGAAACAGGTCGAGCCGCCCTATGACGTGCCCAAAGCGCACATCGGCGGTGAAGGCCGGAAGGCGGATAGCTGATCCGGGCAATCGGCGGTCCTGGCATGCGCTCGGGAGCAAATTTCACCGGCGGGTGTCTGACCCTGTGTCCTCTCTTGGTTAAATGAAGGAGTCACTATGAAGCATTGGATGTTTGCTGCGTTCTGCTTGCTGGGCCTCGCCGGCTGTGCCAGCGATTACGTGATCAGTACCAATGACGGTCAGATGATCACCGCACACGGCGAGCCTAAGCTGGACGAAGACAGCGGCCTCTACGAGTACGAAGACGCTGACGGCCGTACCCAGCAGATTCCGCTGACGCAAGTGAAACAGGTGATGGAACGCTGAGTTTCCTGCAACCGAGAAGCCCCGCCGATGCGGGGCTTTTTTATGGCCTCGCCGCGGCCAGAATCCCATCGACGCCTGGCGTGGTCCTTGCAGAAGACGTTGAAAGCTCCGGGTACGCGCCATTTCTCTGGCGACGCCCTGCACTGCAAAAGGAACCCAGCATGAGCATCATCTCCGGCGGCGCGGCGGGCTACTACTCGGCGAATGCGTCTTCGCTGTATGGCCAGAAGACCACGGCGACAAGCGCTCTGGAGGCCTCGACGGCGAGTCTTGCGAACAAGGCCGCGTCTACGTCTACGACCTCCGGGCATTCGTCGACCGTTACGCTCTCCAGTGCGGGCCAGCAATCCAATGCGCTGAGCAACTACTACACGCAGTTCTTTCCCAGTCGAACCGGAATGACTTCGGATGCATTGGTTCGCAGCGTCATCAGTCCGGGCTCCGTTTCCAGCTCGCAGGGCAAGACACTGGCGGACGTCGCTACCGACGCGCGCAGTCGCATGGATGCCAACTACGCGACGATGAAGGCCAGTGGCACACCTTACGATGCGAACAGCCCGGGCAATGTCGACACCATTTCACTGATGGGTAACCTCGACCGTCGCTCGCTGTATTCGGTCAGCGAGAACGTCGGTGGGCTGTTCTCCGGGCAGGAGCAGAAAGCCGCGAGTTCCCTGATGAAGCAGCAGCTGTCGCTGGCTATGGGCGAATTCGTCGGCCCGGCCGACAGCCAGGCGCAGTTCGTCGATCCATACGCCGGGGACGAGACGGCGCGCAATCTCGCTGGTGCGAAATTCCTCGCTGCCGTGAGTAGCGACGAGAAGACTTCGGCCGCTTGGAATCAGGAGAAGGCTCCCATCGAAACGGCCCTTCGCACGGCCGCGCTCAAGGAGCAGGTCTCGAAACCTCTGCCGAACCTGTTCGACCTGATGTCCGCGGGCGGGAAGGAAAACGTGAGCACTTCCGGCGAAGGCGGGTTTCCCTCCTTGCAGGACATAAAGGCGACCAACAGCTCGCTGCTGGCGCGGGTTTGAGCGAGTTTGGCCGGTGCCTCACGCGCCTGCGAAGCAGAGTGGCAGCGTTCCGCCAACCTTTGGTTGGGCAATTATCGAGCGTTTTGGCCGCTCTTAACCCTGGACATAACTGAACGGGTAACGGGCTATGGGCTATCGAGTGATAGGTGCTACGCGCGTTTGGTCTAGTGCTGTGCAGGACAGTGACGGCATCAAGGCGTTCGTCATGCTCAGAGGACGTACCGCCGAACAGTCGGCGGCATTCCAGGTGACCCGTACGAAGGATTTCGCCAGCCTCGTCGAGGCGGAATGCGCGGCGGCGGCCATCATCGATCAGATTGCCGGCATCGAAGGGGGCGAGATCCACTTCTATTAGGTCTGTTATTAAGTTCTGTCGGAATTTAGATCTGTCGATTGTCGACAATGGTTGCTGACGATACAGTATCGCTGCGGCATCCAGCCGCGGGCCGTATGCGGTCAATCCAGCAGCAGGGTTTCGTAGTTGAGCAATCTGAGTTTGTCCGAGGACGACGTGCGTCAAGCATTGGGCCTCACCCCCGCCGCACCGAAGAAACAGAAAAAAGAAAAATCGCCTAATCCCTTCACCTACACCCTGGTCGAGTTGAGCGTCCGTAAGAATGGCGGCCCGCCGTTCCGCTTCGAGCACCGCTCGCGCTCGATCAGCCGGCTGACCGCTCAGTTGGAAGCCGAAAAGGCCGCCCGCGCCCAAGGGTTGGATGTCTGGGTGCTTCTGGACATCCGGCAGGAGTCGAAGTAGCCGGCGCGCCTGGCGATCATTCCCTCCAGTCGGGATCGTAGTTCCGGGAAGCCCGGCCCAGACCGGGCTCGTACGGTCACTCGATCGCTTTGGCTTGCTCTACGCCGGCGGATGTCAGCTTTACGGGCAATTCCAGGGACTGGTCGTTCACCGCGCCGGGCAGGATGGTACCTCCCTGAATCAATCCGCGTTCCTGCAAATCGGCCAAACAGTCCACGACGGCCTGCTGGCCTCGATAGTTGTCCAGGACTTCCTTGCCGAGTCCTGCTGGATGAGCATGCAGCAGCCGGGTGAGTACTTCATTCCAGAGTGCTTGTTCGATGGCCATGAGAGCCTCCATCAGTCTGTGGGTGGGTGATGCCTCATGGATTCGGACAGCCTTTGCCGCGACGGTTTCATTGAATTCGACGTGCGGAGCGCGCGTTTGCCCACCTTTCAGCTGCCGCTCAGCGGTCCATTGGCATTCCCTTGATCCTTGGTTCGTCCGGTTTCACTGGCGGGCGCGGAGGCGGTGGAGGCGGCCATGATCCCGGTGGCTTTCCCCAGTGACCGGGTGGCGGCGGGTAATAATCGTGCCGGTAGGGCACATGGCGCTGGTAGCTGCGGTAGCTCTCGGAAATGACGCCTTGCACGTCCGGGGCCGGCGCAGGTGTCGGGGCGACGATGACGATCGGCGGTTGCGCGGGCGCGGGCGCGGCGTCAGTCACCGGCGTGGGTGCCTTTGGCTCTGCCAGCTTGACCGGGTCGCCATCGCCGCTTGGCGGTGGTGGGGCGGTCAGTTCGCTGATGCTGTCCAGGTGTTGCCCGGCCGGGCAGGACGTCTGGGTGAAGTTCACGTTGCCTGCCGCGTCGATGCATTTGAGCACGGTGGTGGCGTGGGTTACGCAGGGCAGATAGGCGAGAACCATGACGATCCAAATGCGCATTGAGGTCTCCCGTGTGACGGGGTTTGTCGGGTTCGTTACGCTGATGGTAAGGCAGTTTCAAAAAGGGAGGTTTGCTTGCGGATATTTTCCTCCCAATGCCGGTTGAACGCATGGATTTAGCTGTTTCTAGCCCTTTCGCTTGTCAGGCAGCGGCGTTTCTGAAAGCATCCGCCCTCCAAAACTTCCAGTGACTCCGGTCCGGTCTGGTTGGCCTTCGGGCTCCAGCCACTGTGAGGCGGGTATACCGCCGGATCGCTTACTGGCTCATCCCAACCCACGTGGCCTTTGGTAGGGGTCACCACTAGGAGAGGAGGCGCCATGCCCATCATCACTCTTCCCGACGGCAGTCAGCGTTCGTTCGATCATCCGGTATCCGTTGCCGAGGTGGCTCAATCCATTGGGGCCGGCCTGGCCAAGGCCACCGTGGCGGGCAAGGTGGACGACCGTCTCGTCGACGCCAGCGATGTCATCGAACATGACGCGCGCCTGCAGATCATCACCCCGAAGGATCAGGAAGGCGTCGAGATCATCCGCCACTCCTGCGCGCACCTGATCGGTCACGCGGTCAAGCAACTCTATCCAACCGCCAAGATGGTGATCGGGCCGGTCATCGAGGACGGCTTCTATTACGACATCGCCTACGAGCGTCCCTTCACGCCCGATGACATGGCGGCGATCGAGCAGCGCATGCATCAGTTGATCGAGAAGGACTACGACGTCATCAAGAAGATGGCGCCGCGCGCCGAGGTCATCGAAGTGTTCGAGTCCCGTGGCGAGGACTACAAGCTTCGCCTGGTCGAGGACATGCCGAACGAGAAGGCGATGGGGCTCTACTACCACGAAGAATACGTGGATATGTGCCGCGGCCCGCACGTGCCCAATACCCGCTTCCTCAAGGCGTTCAAGCTGACCAAGCTGTCGGGCGCCTACTGGCGCGGCGATGCGAAGAACGAGCAACTGCAGCGTATCTATGGCACCGCCTGGGCGGACAAGAAGCAGCTCGCCGCCTACATTCAGCGCATCGAAGAGGCCGAGAAGCGCGATCACCGCAAGATCGGCAAGCGCCTTGACCTCTTCCATACCCAGGAAGAAGCGCCGGGCATGGTCTTCTGGCATCCCAACGGCTGGAGCATCTATCAGGTGCTCGAGCAGTACATGCGCGTACTGCAGCGCGAGAACGGCTATTTGGAAGTGCGCACGCCGCAGATCGTCGATCGCGTGTTGTGGGAGAAGTCGGGGCATTGGGGCAACTACGCCGACAACATGTTCACCACCGAGTCGGAAAGTCGCGACTACGCGATCAAGCCGATGAACTGCCCGTGCCACGTGCAGATCTTCAACCAGGGCCTGAAGAGCTATCGCGAATTGCCCATGCGCCTGGCCGAGTTCGGCTCCTGCCATCGCAACGAGGCCTCCGGTGCGCTGCACGGCATCATGCGCGTGCGCGGCTTCACCCAGGACGATGCGCACATCTTTTGCACTGAAGAGCAGGTGAGCCTGGAGGCGGCTAACTTCATCAAGCTGACCCTGCAGGTCTATGCCGACTTCGGTTTCACCGACGTGATCATGAAGCTCTCCACCCGGCCGGTAAAACGCGTCGGCTCCGACGAAATGTGGGACCGTGCCGAGAAGGCCCTGGCGGACGCACTGGATGCCTCCGGCCTATCCTGGGAGTACCAGCCGGGAGAGGGCGCGTTCTACGGTCCGAAGATCGAGTTCACGCTCAAGGACTGTCTGGGGCGGAACTGGCAGTGCGGCACTCTGCAGTACGATCCGAACCTTCCAGAGCGTCTGGATGCCAGTTACATCAGCGAGGACAATAGCCGTCAGCGCCCGGTGATGCTGCATCGCGCCATCCTGGGCTCGTTCGAGCGTTTCATCGGAATCCTGATCGAGCATTACGAGGGCGCTTTCCCGGCCTGGCTGGCTCCGACTCAGGCAGTGATCATGAACATCACCGACAAACAGGCCGATTTTGCTTCGGAAGTCGAGAAATCTCTGGCTCAAAGCGGGTTTCGTGCCAAGTCCGACTTGAGAAACGAGAAGATCGGCTTTAAAATCCGTGAGCATACTTTGCTCAAGGTTCCCTATCTCTTGGTTGTTGGAGACCGGGAAGTTGAGACACGTTCCGTTGCTGTGCGCACCCGCGAAGGCGTCGACTTGGGCTCCATGCCCCTCGAGCAGTTTCGTGAGTTGCTTGCGCAAGCGGTTTCCCGGCGTGGTCGCCAAGAATCGGAGTAATCACTATTAAGCGTGAAATGAGACAGGATAAGCGAGCTGCACCCAAGGCCCCAATCAACGAGAACATCTCGGCCAGAGAGGTCCGATTGATTGGTGCTGACGGCCAACAGATTGGCGTCGTCTCGATTGATGAAGCGCTTCGCGCTGCTGAAGAAGCCAAACTGGATTTGGTAGAAATCTCTGCTGATGCAGTCCCGCCTGTTTGCCGGATCATGGACTACGGCAAGCATCTCTTCGAAAAGAAGAAGCAGGTTGCAGCGGCCAAGAAGAATCAGAAGCAGCAGCAGATCAAAGAAATCAAGTTTCGACCAGGGACGGAAGAAGGGGATTACCAGGTAAAACTACGCAACCTGGTACGTTTCCTAAATGAAGGGGATAAGGCCAAGGTATCCTTGCGATTCCGCGGCCGAGAGATGGCCCACCAGGAGCTGGGGATGGAGTTGTTGAAGCGGGTCGAAACCGATCTCGCGGAATACGGCGCCGTCGAACAACATCCTAAGATGGAAGGACGCCAACTGATCATGGTCATCGCCCCCAAAAAGCGGAAATAACCACCAGGGCACTGGCAGGCCTTGCGGTTATGTGTAATCACTGAATGCGGAGTATCCGAACATGCCAAAGATGAAGACCAAAAGTGGCGCTGCGAAGCGCTTCAAGAAGACTGCTGCGGGCCTCAAGCACAAGCACGCCTTCAAGAGCCACATCCTTACCAAGATGTCCACCAAACGTAAGCGTCAGCTGCGCGGCACCTCGCTGTTGCATGCATCCGACGTCGCTCGTGTCGAGCGCTCGTTGCGTCTACGTTGATTTCGTTCATCGGTCTGGAGGATTAATTCATGGCTCGTGTTAAGCGTGGCGTCATCGCCCGTGCTCGTCACAAGAAAATTCTGAAACTCGCCAAAGGCTACTACGGCGCACGTTCGCGTGTGTTCCGTGTTGCCAAGCAGGCGGTGATCAAGGCTGGCCAATACGCCTACCGTGACCGCCGTCAGCGGAAGCGTCAGTTCCGCGCTCTGTGGATCGCTCGTATCAATGCTGGTGCTCGTGTCAACGGTCTGTCCTACAGCCGTCTGATCGCCGGTCTGAAAAAAGCGGCCATCGAGATCGATCGTAAAGTTCTGGCCGATCTGGCAGTGAACGAAAAAGCGGCGTTCGCTGCGATTGTCGAGAAAGCCAAAGCCACTCTGGCTTAACTCCCCGACAATCATCGGGTTCGCCCGGTGCTGAACGTCAACGATAGGGGAAGAGCCTGTGCTCTTCCCCTATTTCGTATCTGGAGCCCTGAAATGGAAAACCTGGATGCATTGGTCTCGCAAGCGCTAGAGGCCGTGCAACATAGCGAAGACGTCAATGCCCTGGAGCAGATCCGGGTTCTTTATCTTGGCAAGAAAGGTGAGTTGACCCAGGTGATGAAGACCCTGGGCGATATTCCTGCCGAAGAGCGCCCCAAAGTTGGCGCCCTGATCAATTCCGCCAAGGAGCGCGTCCAGGATGCGCTGAATGCACGTAAGGCAGGGCTGGAGAGCGCTGCGCTGAGCGCCAAGCTGGCTGCCGAGCGTATCGACGTGACGTTGCCTGGTCGCGGCCAGACTACCGGTGGATTGCATCCGGTTACCCGTACGCTGGAGCGTATCGAGGAGCTCTTTGCCGACATCGGTTATGACGTCGCCGAAGGGCCGGAGATCGAAGATGACTACCACAACTTCGAAGCGCTAAACATTCCCGGCCACCACCCGGCTCGGGCGATGCACGACACCTTCTACTTCAATGCCAACATGCTGTTGCGCACCCATACGTCGCCGGTGCAGATCCGCACGATGGAGCAGCAGCAACCGCCGATTCGCATCATCTGCCCTGGTCGCGTTTATCGCTGCGACTCGGATCAGACTCACTCGCCGATGTTCCATCAGGTCGAGGGCTTGGTGATCGACGAGAACGTCAGCTTTGCCGACCTGAAAAGCACCATCGAAGGATTTCTGCGCGAGTTCTTCGAAGAGGAATTGGAGGTCCGCTTCCGCCCCTCCTACTTCCCCTTCACCGAGCCCTCCGCCGAGGTGGATATCCGCCGTGTGGTGAAGAAAAACGGTCAGGAGAGTGCCGGCTGGCTGGAAGTGCTCGGCTGCGGCATGGTCCATCCGAATGTGCTGCGCATGGCAGGTATCGATCCGGATCGTTATCAGGGCTTCGCTTTCGGCATGGGCGCGGAGCGACTGGCGATGCTGCGCTATGGTGTCAACGATCTGCGCTTGTTCTTCGACAACGACCTGCGCTTCCTCGCGCAGTTTCGCTGATCGGCTAAACGAATCGAGCTGCCGCGAGGCAGGTATGCGAGGACGGGCGGTGGCGCAAGGCATCCGCTTCGTTCTCTTGCGGTTTGACCCGGCATGGGCCGAGTGGTCGCCGCCTAGGAGAGCAGAATGAAATTCAGCGAGCAGTGGCTGCGCAGTTGGGTGAATCCGTCGGTTTCCCATGATGATCTGGTGGCGCGGCTGTCGATGGTCGGCCTGGAAGTGGACGACGTGATCCCGGTCGCCGGTACCTTCAGTGGCGTCGTCGTGGGCGAGGTGTTGAGCACGGAACAGCATCCGGACGCCGACAAGCTTCGCGTTTGCCAGGTCAGCGATGGCTCGGCGGTCTCCCAGGTCGTGTGCGGCGCGCCCAACGTGCGCCCCGGTTTGAAGATTCCGTTCGCGATGATCGGCGCCGAGCTGCCGGGCGACTTCAAGATCAAGAAGGCCAAGCTACGCGGCGTCGAGTCCAACGGCATGCTGTGTTCGGCTTCCGAGCTGAAGATCAGCGAGGACAACGACGGGCTGATGGAGCTGTCGGCAGACGCGCCGGTCGGTGAAGACCTGCGTGCTTACCTTAACCTCGACGATGCGAGCATCGAACTCGGCCTGACGCCCAATCGTGGTGACTGCCTGTCGATTGCCGGTCTGGCCCGCGAAGTCGGCGCTATCTACGGCGCCACCGTGACCCCGGTGGAAGTGGCTGCCGTTCCGGCCAGTCATGATCAGGTCGTTTCGGTCGAGGTGGCGGAGCCCAAGGCGTGCCCGCGTTATCTCGGACGTGTACTGCGCAATGTCGACTTGAGCAAGCCGACCCCGCTGTGGATGGTTGAACGTCTGCGCCGTTCCGATGTGCGCAGCATCGATGCGGTGGTGGACGTTACCAACTACGTCATGCTCGAACTGGGCCAGCCGATGCACGCCTTCGACCTCACCGAGATCAACGGCGGCATCCGGGTGCGCATGGCCGAAGCGGGCGAGCGGCTGGTGCTTCTGGATGGTCAAGACGTTGAGTTGCGTCCCGATACGCTGGTGATTGCGGATCATCAGCGCGCGCTGGCGATTGCCGGCGTGATGGGCGGCGAGCACAGCGGCGTGAGTGAAAGCACGCGCGACCTGTTCCTGGAAAGTGCCTTCTTCGAACCTATTTCGGTGGCCGGCAAGGCGCGCTCCTACGGTTTGCACACCGATGCCTCGCATCGCTACGAGCGTGGCGTCGATTGGCAACTGGCGCGTACGGCCATGGAGCGGGCCACGGCGTTGCTGCTCGATATCGTCGGCGGTTCTGCGGGGCCGGTCGTTGAAGCGGCCAGCGAGACGGATCTTCCCCAGTCCACCACGGTTGTTCTGCGCGCAGAGCGCATCGAGCAGATGCTTGGCCTGGCGATGCCGGCCGAGGAGGTCGAGCGCTTGCTGAACGGCCTCGAATTGGCCGTGACTGGCGGTGATGGGCAGTGGAGCGTGTCGGTGCCGAGCCATCGTTTCGACATTTCCCTCGAAGTGGATCTGATCGAGGAGCTGGCTCGCCTCTACGGCTACAACCGTTTGCCGGTGCGTTACCCACAAGCCCGACTGGCCCCCAAGGGAAAGCCGGAAGCAAAGGTTGCGCTGAGCAAGCTTCGTCGCCAGTTGGTGGCGCGCGGCTATCAGGAAGCGATCACCTTCAGCTTCATCGACCCGAAGCTGTTCGAGCTCTTCCATCCCGGCGTGGAGCCTCTGCTGCTGGCCAATCCGATTTCCGCCGATCTCGCCGCGATGCGCGTCTCTCTGTGGCCGGGCCTGGTCAAGGCCGTGCAGCACAACCTCAATCGCCAGCAGGATCGCGTGCGCCTGTTCGAGACTGGCCAGCGTTTCATCGGTGCGCTTGATGGGCTGCAGCAGCAGCCCGTTCTATCCGGGGTGATATGCGGTTCGCGTCAGCCCGAGGCCTGGGCGAATAGCCGTGAGCCCGTTGATTTCTATGACCTCAAGGCTGACGTGGAAGCGCTGCTGGCGGTGGCTGGCGCGGGCGATGCATTCAGCTTCGGGCCGGCTGAGCACGCGGCGCTTCACCCCGGGCAGGCTGCTCGCGTCGAGCGCGACGGGCGTCTGGTCGGCTTCCTTGGGGCGCTGCATCCCGAGCTCGGTAAAGCCTTGGGTCTGGAGAAGCCCGTCTTCCTCTTCGAGGTGTTATTGAGCGAAGTGGTCCAGGGGCGTCTGCCGGCATTCGGCGAGCTGTCCCGCTTCCCCGAAGTGCGCCGTGATCTTGCCTTTATCGTGGATCGCGATCTGCCTTCGCAAGAGGTGCTTTCGGCCATTCGTGAGCGGGGAGGGGAATTCCTGACCGACCTCAGGCTATTTGACGTGTATGACGGTAAAGGTATTGATCCGCATAGAAAAAGCCTCGCCGTCGGCTTGACCTGGCAGCATCCATCACGCACTCTTAATGACGATGAGGTGAACGCCATTACGCAAAACATCCTCACTTCGCTGGAAGAAAGGTTCAACGCCACGTTAAGGAAGTAGCGTATGGGGGCTCTGACGAAAGCTGAGATGGCTGAACGTCTGTACGAAGAGCTAGGCCTGAATAAACGGGAAGCCAAGGAATTGGTGGAGCTGTTTTTCGAGGAGATCCGTCAGGCGCTTGAGCACAACGAACAAGTCAAATTGTCCGGTTTCGGCAATTTCGATTTACGTGACAAGCGCCAGCGTCCGGGCCGAAACCCCAAGACAGGCGAAGAAATCCCAATCACTGCGCGCCGCGTGGTGACCTTTCGTCCAGGGCAAAAGTTGAAGGCCAGAGTCGAAGCTTATGCTGGAACCAAGTCATAACGACGAACTGCCACCCATTCCCGGCAAGCGCTATTTCACCATCGGTGAGGTAAGCGAACTTTGTGCGGTGAAACCCCATGTCCTGCGCTACTGGGAGCAGGAGTTTCCCCAGCTCAATCCGGTCAAGCGTCGTGGCAATCGTCGCTACTATCAGCGTCAGGATGTGTTGATGATTCGCCAGATCCGCGCGCTTCTCTATGACCAAGGATTCACCATCGGTGGGGCGCGTCAGCGTCTTTCTGGCGACGAAGCCAAGGACGATACTACCCAGTACAAGCAACTGATCCGGCAGACGATCACCGAACTGGAAGATGTACTTCAGGCCTTGCGTAAGTAACCAGCAAAAAACTTCCACATTTCAGTTGGTTAAGGTATAGTCCCTTCCGCTTTCAGCAGTGCTGGAAGCACTTGTCGGGGCGTAGCGCAGCCTGGTAGCGCACTTGCATGGGGTGCAAGGGGTCGAGTGTTCGAATCACTCCGTCCCGACCAAAAAACCCTAGAAAATCCAGTCACTTAACGGTGACTGGATTTTTTTATGCCCGGTGATTTTGAGCGTGCCCTTTAATGGCGCCTCTCTGGTTGCCAATTGGTTGCCAATTGAGATTGGCTTTTCTGTATTCTGAGTTGGGCTGAAACCGAGGGTTTTGGTTGTCTTTGTACTTGAGAAAGTATCTTTGAGCAGGGAGCGCGAAGCAATTGGCCATTCTTACCGAGCACCAACGCCAGTATTACGCTTGGCTGCTAACCCGGCGAGCTTCTGGAGATTCGGTTGAATCGCTTGCCTCAACGCTGGTCGATTCACAGGTCGATCTCAACCCCCATCAGGTCGATGCGGCGCTGTTTGCATGCCGCAATCCACTGTCCCGCGGAGTGATCCTGGCCGATGAGGTGGGGCTGGGTAAAACCATCGAGGCCGGGCTGGTCATCTCCCAGCGTTGGGCCGAGCGTCGTCGACGCATTCTGATCATAGTGCCGGCCAACCTGCGCAAGCAGTGGCACCAGGAGTTGCAGGACAAGTTCAACCTGCAAGGCCTGATTCTGGAAACCAAGAGTTACAACGCGCTCCGCAAGCAAGATGTCGGCAATCCTTTCGTGTTCCCCAGCGGTCCGGTGATCTGCTCTTATCAGTTCGCCAAGGCCAAGGCGAAGGACGTCAAGGCCATTTCCTGGGATCTGGTGGTGCTGGATGAAGCGCACCGCCTGCGCAACGTTTACAAGAACAACAACGTCATCGGCAAAACGTTGAAGGATGCGCTGGCCCACGTACATTCCAAGGTACTGCTTACTGCAACGCCGCTGCAGAACTCCCTGCTTGAACTCTACGGGCTGGTAAGCATGATCGATGACCGAGTTTTCGGTGATATCGACAGCTTCCGCGCCCAGTTCGTCAACACCGAACGCGAGCAGGCCTTTGGTGGTCTGCGGCAGCGCCTGGGTAGCGTCTGCAAGCGCACCCTGCGCCGTCAGGTGCAGCAGTACGTTCCCTATACCGCAAGGCGCGCGATTGTTCAGGAGTTCACCCCTAGCCAGGAGGAGCGTGAGCTATCCGGTCTGGTGGCCGAATACCTGCGTCGGCCGAACCTCAATGCCCTGCCCGAAGGCCAGCGGCAACTGATTTCTCTGGTGCTTTGGAAACTGCTGGCGTCCTCGACCCATGCGATTGCCGGGGCTTTGGACACCATGGCCAGACGCCTGCAGGGGAATCTCGATAAAGCGTCTGAAGTCATCGATCTCACGCAGACTCTGGATGAGGACTATGAAGGCCTCGATGAGCTGGCCGATGAAAGTGAAAAGGAGCTGGAAAGCGAAGAGGTCGTTACTCTGACCGCTGGCGAGCGTGATGCCATCGCCGCTGAAATCGCCGAGCTTCAGCGGTTCAAGAACCTGGCCACCAGCATCCGCGAGAACGCCAAGGGCAAGGCGCTGCTGATCGCCCTGGAGCGTGCCTTTGCCGAGCTCAAGCGCCTCGGCGCCGCACGGAAGGCTATTATCTTCACCGAGTCGCGGCGCACCCAGGACTACCTGATGTCGTTGCTTGCCGACACGCCCTATGGCGACGGCATTGTGCTGTTCAACGGCACTAACACCGATGCCACGGCCCAGCGCATCTACAAGGACTGGCTGCAACGCCACGCGGGCAGTGATCGCATCACGGGCTCCAAGACCGCCGATACCCGCGCCGCGCTTGTCGAGCACTTCAAGGAGCGCGGCACCATCATGATCGCCACCGAAGCAGGGGCTGAAGGTATCAACCTGCAGTTCTGCTCGCTGGTGATCAACTACGACCTGCCCTGGAACCCTCAGCGCATCGAGCAGCGCATCGGCCGCTGTCACCGCTATGGCCAGAAGCACGATGTGGTAGTGGTGAACTTCGTCGACCGCAGCAATGAAGCGGACGCTCGGGTCTACGAACTGCTGGCTGAGAAATTCCAGCTGTTCGAGGGCGTATTCGGCGCAAGCGACGAGGTACTGGGCTCTATTGGCTCCGGTGTCGACTTCGAGCGTCGCATTGCCGACATTTACCAGAACTGCCGCGATCCCGAGGAGATCCGCCGTAGCTTTGAACAGCTGCAACTGCAGCTGTCCGGGGAAATCAGCGAAGCGATGGTCAAGACCCGTCAGGTGCTGCTGGAAAACTTCGACGAAGAAGTGCAGGACAAGCTGCGTATCCGTGCCGAAGACAGTAGCGCCACTCGCAACCGATTCGAACGCCTGCTGCTCGACCTGACCCGCGCCGAACTCGACGACTACGCTCGCTTTGATGGCGACAGCTTCGAGTTGCACAGGCTGCCGTCCGGGAGTGCCGAAGGTATCGCCTTGGGGCGTTATGAGCTGCCGCGCCGTGCCGGTGAGTCGCATCTGTACCGTCTCGGCCACCCGTTGGCAGCCTGGGTGATCGACCAGGCCAAGAGCCGTTCGCTCGACCAGCCATCTGCCGCCAGACTGGTCTTTGATTACGCCGCCTATGGCACGCGGATCAGCACACTGGAGCCTTTGCGTGGTCAGTGTGGACGGCTGACCCTGAAGCTGTTCTCTGTCGAAGCGCTGGGCAAGCTAGAGCAGCATCTGGTTATTTCTGCTGTTACCGCTGACGGGCAGGCGCTGCCCGAGGATGATCCGGAGAAGTTGCTGCGCCTGCCAGGACGTCTGGAGCAGAGCGAATCCGCCGCCGCAGGATCCGTAGGGTTGGCCAGCGACCTGGAGCAACGCAAGAATCAGCTGCTGCGCGAGATCAACCAGCGCAACATGGGTTACTTCGAGCAGGAGGTCGCCAAGCTCGATGCCTGGGCTGACGACCTCAAGCTGGGGTTGGAGCAGGAAATCAAGGCGATTGATGGTGAGATTAAGGAGCTGCGCCGAATCGCGGCAACCGCGGCGACGCTGGAGGAGAAGCTCGGCTACCAGAAGCTGCAGCGCGAACTGGAAGGCAAGCGCAGCAAGCTACGCCGCGAGCTATTTGCCCGCCAGGATGAGATCGAGGAAGAGCGCAACGCGCTGATCGATCAGTTAGAGGCTCAGCTCAAGCAGCATGTCGTGGAGCAGACGCTGTTTACCGTGGAATGGGAGTTACTTTGATGTCAAATAGGGAAATGGCTCGTGGTTCGGTTTGGCGCCAGTGGGATCTGCATGTGCACACGCCAGCCTCATTTCATTGGCTCGGTAAAAAGTTCAAGGACTGTGCTGACGCCAACGAACGGCGTGACCTCATCGATCAAATGATCGACTCGCTGAACAAGGCCGAGCCTGCTGTCTTTTGCATCATGGACTACTGGACCTTTGATGGCTGGCTCGCACTCAAGGCAAGGCTCAAAGAGGTCGGAGCCCCAGCATTGCACAAGACGGTCTTCCCGGGTATCGAGCTCCGTCTGGCCGCTCCGATGAAGGGACGGCTCAATGCTCACGTCTTGTTCTCTGATGAGATTGAGGATCAGGCACTGCTCGATTTCAAGCAGGCTCTCACGATCGAGCTGGTAAACCGCCCTTTGTCAGACTCGGCCTTGATCCAGCTCGCCCGCGAAACGGGCACTGACAAACTGAAAACCCACGGATACGACAAGGCAGATGTGCTCGCATCCGACGAGAAGGCCTTGCTCGCTGGCGCCGTCGTTGCGGAACTCAACCCAGAGTCATACAGGTCAGCGATTGCCAAGGTCAAGCAAGGACAGGCCATCGGATTCATGCCCTTTGACACCAATGATGGGCTAGCTGACGTGAAGTGGCATGAGCATTACGCCTACGTCATGGGCCTCTTCCAGGGCTCGCCTATCTTCGAATCGCGCAGCGTCGATTTGCATGCAGCTTTCGCTGGTGTGATAACCGCAGGCAACGCTAAATTTTTTGACAACTTCTACAGTGCGCTTAAAGAGGTCCCGCGGCTTGCCGTGTCTGGCAGCGATGCGCATTGCTTCGTCGGCGTTGCCGGCGACAACAACAAGCGTGGTTACGGGGACTTCCCGTCTGACAAGAAGACTTGGATCAAGGCAGATCCAACTTTTCAGGGCCTCAAGCAGGCCATCCTGGAGCCAGCGAAACGGTCGTTCATTGGCGTGAAGCCGCCCAAGCTCCAATCCGTAGAAACGAGTAAGACTCACTTTATCGAGTCGATCGAAGTTGCGAAGACGGGGACCAAGACTGGTATCGGTAACTGGCTGCACGGCTGCGATCTGCCGCTCAATCCGGATCTCGTGGCAATCATTGGCAACAAAGGTAGCGGCAAGAGCGCTTTAGCTGATGTCATCGCAACACTCGGACATTCCCGCCAGGCGAAGCACTTTAGCTTTCTCAAGCGTGATCGCTTTCTGGGCAAGAGCGGAGATCCTGCGCGTCAATTTACGGGCACTCTGACCTGGAGAGATGAGAGTATCGAGGCTCGCCCACTGGACGAGCTTCCGACAGAAGACAAACAAGAGCTGGTCCGATATATCCCTCAGAACTACTTTGAGGAGCTTTGCAACGATCACGTTTCTGGCAAATCGGACGCCTTTGAGCAGGAGCTGCGCGCCGTCATCTTCTCTCACACCAGTGAGGAGATGCGTCTTGGCGCCCTCGATTTCGATCAGCTGACTGAACAGCAGGAGCAAGCGCTGAGAAATCGACTTGGTGAATACCGCAAGGAGCTGAGGGTCGTCAATGCCACCATCGCGCGGATTGAAGATCAGCTACAGCCGATTGAGGAGAAGAAGCTGACGGATCAGCTGCTGGTCAAGATGCGAGAGATCGAGGAGCACCAGAAGATCAAACCCGCGGAGGTTGCATCGCCGCCTGAAACGATGGAGCCCGAGCAGAAGCAAGCTGCGGACGCGCTTGCGGCCACGGCTCAGAAGATCGACGCCTCCACCAAGCGCACACAGGATATCCAGGCGGAACTCACGTCGATCGCCAAGAAGCAGAAGGCTCTCGCCAACGCGAAAGAACAACTGCGACTACTTCAGCGCTCCTTCGATCAAACCCAGCAGCAGGTTGCCCAAGACCTCGAACTCGCGGGCTTGAACTGGACCGACGTCGCGAAGTTGGAGATCAAGACCAACTTGCTCGATGAGCGGTCCTCCGCCCTAACAGAACAGCAGTCGACTCTTCAGGCTGAGGCGGGCACTTTGGCCGGCGCCCTCGAGACCTTCGAAGAAGAGAAGAAGGCCCATGCGACCAAGCTCAACGCCCGCCAGCAGCAGTTTGAAACTTACCAGCGCCAGCTCGCTGAATGGATCAAGAAGCTGGATGCCCTGACCGGCACGCCGACGGAACCAGACACCAAGGTGGGCCTGGAAACCAGACTGGCCCAGATCAAAGAGTTGCCCGCTAAGCGCGCGGAACTGCATGCCGCACGACTTCAGCTGACGGCCGAGATCTTCGACTCCTTGGATGCGCAGCGGAAGGCGCGAGAAGAACTCTTCAAACCAGTGCAAGACTTGATCAAGGCGAATGACTTGATCCGCGAGGACTATCGGCTTCAGTTTCAGGCGACGCTGGCCGCTTCGGCAGAGGCCATCGCAGAGCGCCTCTTCGCCTTGATCAAGCAGACGTCAGGTGTGCTGCGTGGCCAAGATGAGGCGCTGTTAACAGTCACGAAGCTGTTTGATAGTCACGACTTGAACACCAAGGAAGGCGCCCTGGCCTTTGCGAAGGACTTACATGAAACCCTTGAACAGGCGGCCAAGGGATCTGGCGCTGAGGTCGGTATTGCCAGCCTACTGAAGAAGGATCAATCGGCCGTTTCGGTCTACGACTTGATTTTCGGGCTCGATTTTCTCGAGCCAAGGTATTCACTGCTCTTCCAGGATACGCAGATTGAGCAGCTGTCTCCTGGCCAGCGCGGCGCGCTTTTGCTGATCTTCTATTTGCTGGTGGACAACGGCAAGACGCCCATCATCTTGGACCAGCCCGAAGAAAATCTGGACAACGAAACCGTGTACCGCCTCCTGGTTCCGGTGCTAACCGAGGCCAAAAAGAAGCGCCAGATCATCATGGTCACTCATAACCCGAACCTGGCGGTGGTCTGTGATGCAGAGCAGATTATTCTTGCATCCTTTGACCGAGCCTCAAACTGCAGCATCAACTACGTGTCTGGCTCATTGGAAAACCCACTACTGAACAGTGCGGTTGTGACCGTATTGGAAGGGACCAAGCCTGCATTCAATAATCGCTCTGGGAAATATCACTGACATGCTCTTCTATGGGCTTGCGTATATTTCCATGTTGGGTACTGGTGCGAGGCGCCACGCCAGGGAGGGAGTCAGTAGTGCAAGCTAACATTAAAGGTCTGGTGGACCGGCTGGAGCTTTCCCAGGCCAAGGCCATGATGCCTCTCTATGAGGCCATTTCTAACGCCGTCGATGCTATCGAAGAGCATCACAATGGCTTCAGCAACCACTCGATTCGTATTCGGCTGGTTGCTTCCCATGACCTCGCCCACCAGGGTGGAGACGGGACGCTGATCGTGGACGGCTTCGATGTCATTGACGACGGCGTCGGCTTCAATGACAAAAATCTGGCCTCTTTTAAAGAGGCCCATACGCTGTCAAAGGTTAAGCTTGGTGGGCGAGGCGTTGGCCGTTTTACTTTTCTGAAAGTGTTCTCATCCGTTCGCATTCGCAGCGTCTTCGAGCACGAGCGGCAAGCCTTTCTACGTGAGTTCGACTTCAGCATCGAAGATGAGCTTAAGGGCGCGGATGTCACGACCGAGGTCGAACTGACCCCGGGCACGACGACTTCTCTGAGGGGCATGAACGAGAAGTTTCGCGCTGGGTGGCCCACACAGCCCGAGACGATTGCCGAGCGCGTGATCACGCATTTCTTGATCCGGTTTGCAGCCCGCTCCTGCCCGCCGATGACGCTGGAGTCTCCTGGCAACGCGCCGATTGATCTGCACGCACTGTTCCAGTCCACGGTGCTGGCCCACATTGAGGAGCAGTTCTTCGATGTGTCCGGCCACACGTTCGCCTTGCAGGCCTATCGACACCGTGATGGCCGCTCGCGCCATGAGCTGAACCTGTGCGCCAACGGGCGCGAAGTCACCACGACCAAGCTGAGAGACCTGCTGCCAGAGCTACCCGAGAAGTTCTTGGATGACGAGCAGTCGCCCTACACCCTCATCGTTCTGGTGACCGGGGAGTACCTGGACGACCATGCCAACCAGGAGAGGACGCGTATCGCTTTCCAAAGCGACGACGAGCCCGAGCTGGAGCAGACGCTGGTTTCCCGCCGCGCCTTGAACCAGGGCGTCACCGGCGCATTGCGCCCCTTGCTCACGTGCGACCTGAAATCAACCAATGAAGAAAAGCGCGTCCAGATCGAGAAATTCGTCGAACAGGCACCCGAATACAGGTCGCTGACTCATCCTCGCTACCGAGAAATCATCGAGCAGAGGATTCAACCTGGCTTGTCAGATGAGAAGCTTGACGAAGCGCTCCTACACGTCAAACGGGACATTGAAGACAGTGTTCGCAAGGATCTGCGCCATGCGGCCACCTACTTTGAGAGTGAGTCGTTTGAACAGTACGCCGAACGCTTCCAAACTCTTGCCGAACAGGCAAACGAACTGGGCAAGGCTGAGCTTGCGAAGTACATCACTCATCGTCGGACGATACTTGACCTAGTGTCACTGAGCCTCAAGAAGCGGCGCTCTGACAACAAATATCCGCTTGAACGGGTCTTGCACAAGATGCTCTTCCCCATGGGAGCTACTTCAAAGGATGTTTTCATTGAGCAGCAGAACCTGTGGGTGATTGACGAGCGGCTTTGTTATCACACTCTGCTCACCTCAGATAAGAAACTGAAATCGATTGAGGGCCTTGAAGACACGTCCGGCAAGGAGCCTGACATCTGCGCCTTCTTCTACGACACCCCCATTGGTGTTCGAGAAGAAGAGGACTCCACGGGGGCGATTGTCGTGATTGAGTTCAAACGCCCCGGTCGTGACGACTATCAGGCGGATCCCGCCCAGCAGATCATCAAGCGGTTTGTTGAAATTCAAGAGAGCAAACTTGACGACGTGGATGGCAGACCCATTAACGCACGCGGCATTCGGTTTTTTGGCTATTTGATTGCAGATTTAACGCCTTCTCTCAAGCGAGAGATGCGTATGAACTATCACGAGTCGATTGACGGCGAAGGTTATTTCAAGACGCTCACGGGCGGCAACGGATACGTTGAAATAATTTCCTATGACAAGCTTCTAAAGGACTCAGCGCGGAGAAATCGCGTGCTCTTCGAAAAGCTTGGTCTGCACAAGAACTAAGGTGTCACTACAATGAGCAAGCAAAAACTAGAGCTTACTTGGGTCGGGAAAGAAAAGCGCCCCAAGCTAGAGCCGCGCATCCTACTGGAAGAGCCGACCAGGTCCTACCACGCCAGTCATCGCGTGACGGAGAACGATATCTTCGATAACCGGCTGATCTTCGGCGATAACCTGCTGGCACTAAGGGCGCTGGAGCAAGAATTTTCCGGCAAGGTGAAGTGTGTCTATATCGATCCGCCCTTCAATACACAGCAGGCCTTCGAACATTACGACGATGGCTATGAGCACTCAATCTGGCTTGGGTTGATTCGGGATCGAATCGAAGTGCTGCGCCGTTTGATGTCTGATGATGGCACTTTGTTTGTGCACATTGATGACAACGAGCTCGGTTATCTTGTCGTATTGTTAGACGAGGTTTTCGGGCGGTCCAATCGGGTGTCGATTGTCTCCTTCAAACAAGGATCCGCAACTGGACACAAGTCGATCAATCCAGGTGTTGTGAATACCACCAATTTCATTCTGATTTATGCAAAAAACAAGTCGAGCTGGATGCCAAATCGCGTATTTACAGCCCGCGCCGAGCGGGATAAGCGATACGGCCAGTTTATCGAGAACTTCAATGAGCCCTATCCGGCCTGGCGCTTTACAACTCTAACTAAGGCCTTTGCACAGAGCCTTGGTATTTCAGAAAAAGGTATAAAGAAAGCTCTCGGTGACGAGTATGAAGATCTTCTCTCTGATTTCGTAATGAGGCATGCTCAGCAAGTAGTCCGTTTCGCTCGCCCTGATTACAACGCCGTAAGCAGTGAGGCGCGCGGTATGATCGACCAGTCCAAAGCCTCACCCCACGAAGTGCTTTTGCTCGAACGTGAAGTTCATTCAAACATGTACTTCATCAACGGTGAACGTATTCTCTTCTACTCGGACAAACTAAAGCTGATCGACGGCCAATACGTGGCCGGAGAGCCGCTCACCAGTCTGTGGGACGACATCCTCTCCAATAACCTACACAACGAAGGTGGGGTCGAGTTTCCCAAGGGTAAGAAGCCTGAGGCATTGATAAAACGCTGCTTCGACCTAGCAACAAAGCCAGGAGATATTGTTCTCGATTCGTTTGCAGGCTCAGGTACCACTGGCGCGGTAGCCCACAAGATGGGGCGCCGCTGGATCATGGTTGAATTGGGCCAGCACTGCCATACGCACATAATCCCGCGCCTGCAAAAGGTCATCGCCGGCAGCGACCAGAGCGGCATCAGCAAGGCGGTCAACTGGCAGGGGGGCGGCGGCTTCCGCTATTACAAGTTGGCCCCCACGCTGATCGTTAACGACCGCTGGGGCAACCCGGTGATAAATCCCGAGTACAACGCCGCCATGCTGGCTGAGGCCCTGGCCAAGCTGGAGGGCTTCACCTATGCGCCCTCGGAAGCCCGCTGGTGGCAGCATGGTCATTCCAGCGAGCGTGATTTCATCTACGTCACCACCCAGAACCTTTCTGCCGAGCAGCTGCAGTCACTGGCCGACGAGGTTGGGGCCGAGCAGAGCCTGCTGGTCTGCTGCGCCGCCTTCCATGGTCTGACCGCTGCCCAGGCCGAAGCGCGCTGGCCGAACCTGACATTGAAAAAGATCCCGAAGATGGTGCTGTCGCGCTGCGAGTGGGGCCATGATGACTACAGCCTGAACGTCGCCAACCTGCCGCTGGCTGAGCAACCCGTTGTCGCGCCAGAGCCAGTGAAAGAAGGTAAGAAGAGCAAGGTCGCTGAGCCGGCACAAACCACGCTATTTGGTAACGGCGAGGCCTGATGCCTGAAGCCTGCGCAAAGCTTGCCGGCTACAAGGAACAAAGGAAGACAGTATGAGCAGTTCGCGTATTCAACATCACGTTTCCGGGCGCCTGTCGCTGCGCTCGCCGCAGGTGGGGTCACTGGACAAGCTGGTGCAGGCACTGAGCGCAGCGCCGGAGATGCTGGAGCATCAGCAGAATGTACCAGCCATTCTCAATACCCTGAAGGCCCAGTTCCCGACCCTAGAAGACTTCGAGCGCGACTTTCCGTCTCTGTGCTTCGCGCTGGCCACCGGTGTGGGCAAGACCCGGCTGATGGGCGCCTTCATCGCCTATCTGCACCTTGAGCACCAGATTAACAACTTCTTCGTGCTCGCGCCGAACCTGACCATCTACAACAAACTGATCAGCGACTTCACCCCGAACACGCCCAAGTACGTATTCAAGGGCATCGGCGAGTTCTCGATCAACGTACCGCGAGTCATCACTGGCGACAATTACGACCAGCAGAACATCCTCGCCGGTGAGCTGTTCGGCGAGGTGCGTATTAATATCTTCAACATCGCCAAGATCAGCTCTGAGGTGCGTGGCGGCAAGGAACCGCGTATCAAGCGGATGCGTGAGGTGCTGGGCGACAGCTACTTCAACCATCTGGCCAGCTTGGACGATCTGGTGCTGCTGATGGACGAGTCGCACCGTTACCGCGCTCAGGCCGGGATGCGGGCGATCAACGAGCTCAAGCCGCTGTTTGGCCTGGAAGTAACCGCTACGCCCTTCACGGAATCGAGCAAGGGGCCGGTGCCGTTCAAGAACGTGGTGATGGACTATCCGCTGGCCCGCGCCATCGAAGACGGCTTCGTCAAAGAGCCGGCTGTTGTCACCCAGCGCGACTTCAACGCTAAGCAGCATGCACCGGAAGAAGTGGAGCGTGTAAAGCTGGAGGACGGCGTGCGCCTGCACGAGGCGACCAAAGCCGAATTGCTGACCTACGCCCGCGAAAACGACGCCAGGGTGGTGAAGCCCCTCATGCTGGTGATCGCTCGCGACACCACCCATGCTGGGCAACTGTTGGCGTTGCTGGAATCGGATGTCTTCTTCGAGGGGCGCTATCGCGGCAAGGCCATTCAGGTCGACTCCAGTAAGAGCGGCAAGGATGAAGAGGAAATGATTACTCGCCTGCTGGCCGTTGAAAATGTGGATGAACCTACGGAGATCGTCATCCACGTCAACATGCTCAAGGAAGGCTGGGACGTTACCAACCTGTACACCATCGTCCCTCTGCGGGCCGCCAATGCACGCACGCTGATCGAGCAGTCCATCGGCCGCGGCCTGCGCCTGCCCTATGGCAAGCGCACCGGGGTGGAGGCCGTGGATCGTCTGAACATCGTCGCCCACGACAAGTTCCAGGAAATCATCGACGAGGCCAACCGCGGCGATTCGCCGATCCGCCTCAAGCAGGTGATCCTCGATGCGCCCAAGGCGGACGACAACAAGACCAGCGTGCAAGTGCAGTCCGGCGCGCATGCGATGCTCGGCCTGAGCGAAGGCACAGAGCAGCCGGCTGCTGAGCAGGAGAGCAAGCCTAGCGAGGCAAGCAGTGCCGGTGCGAATGCCGAAACACAGAAGCCTGCGCCGATTTTCACCACCGACGCGGAGAAGCAGGCTGCCCGTGTGGTGATGGAGGTGATCGGTCAGTATGAAACTCGCCGTGATCTGGTGCCGAGCAGCAAGGATCTGCTGAAAAAGGAAGTACAGGAGCAGATCAAGGCCGAAGTCGCCGAGCGCCTCAAGCCCCAGCAGGGCTCGCTGCTGGAAGGCCAGGACGCGAATGCACCTGAGCTGAATCTGGATGATGTGGTTGCCAAGACCACCGAAGTGGTGGTGCAACAGACTATCGATATTCCACGCATCACGGTGGTGCCGACCGGTGAGGTGACATCGGGCTACCACCCGTTCACGCTGGGCGATCTGCCCAATTACCAGCCGGGCCAGCGCGAGCTCGTCGTGCAGGAACTGCGCACCAGCAAGCAGTCCACCCTGAGCCGGGAGAGCGGCATCCGCGAGAAGCGTCTGGAGGACTACATCGTCAAGAAGCTGATCGACTTCGACGACGTGGACTACTTCACCCAGGCCGAGCTGCTCTACGACCTGGCCAGGCAGGCGGTGGCCCACTACCAGAAGCAGAACTACGCCGAAAGCGAGCTGCACGAGATCCTCGATACCCACGGTGCGGATCTGGCCCGCCTGATCCATGCAGAAATGCACAAGCACTTCTGGGAAGAGGCCAGCGGCTATGAGGTCAAGGTCAGCCGCGGCTTCACCGAGCTCAAGCCCTGCAACTACACGGTAGCGGCCAACCAACCGGTACACCGCGTGCGCGAAACAGTCACCGAGACCAGCCGGATCAAGCAGATGCTGTTCGGCGGCTTCACCCGCTGCCTGTACCCGTTGCAGAAGTTCGATTCGGACACCGAGCGGCGCTTTGCCGTGATCCTTGAGCGCGAGGCCCTGAAGTGGTTCAAGCCGGCCAAGGGACAGTTCCAGATCTTCTACAAACTCGGTGCCGAGCAGCCGGAGTATGTGCCGGACTTCGTAGTGGAGACTGAGAGCTGCATCTTCCTCGCCGAAACCAAGGCTGCCAGCGACCTGGAAACCCAGGAAGTTCAGGCCAAGGCCGCCGCTGCCGCACAGTGGGCCAAGCATGCCTCTGACTACGCTCAAAGCGTTGGCGGCAAGCCTTGGAAGTACCTGCTGATCCCGCACAGCGAAGTAACCGAGGCGAAGCGGCTGATAAACTACTTGCGGTTTGAGGTGAAAGCGCCGGTATCAGTCGCTGGCTGAAAGGCTTAAGTCTGGGCAATCAACCCGAATGATTCAGTGCTCCAGGTGCTTTCTGGCCGGGAGCACTGTGTATCTGTTATCGGAATGAGCTTTTAAGGTAAAAGCTGGCCGCAAATGCATATTCAATGGAAGTTAACTATCGGTTTCTTTTAACTGAAAATCAGGCCTTAAGATTAGGTGGGGGACTGCCTTCATCGACATGGTTGGTTTTGCAGAGCAGCTCATGCGTTTATGGATGGTCGAGGGGATATCTGGCGAAAGGCTCACGTGGTTAACCTTACCTCTGGCCGCGTCGCAGTAAAGGCAGAACCTTGAATCAGGCGGGCTGAGTAAGTAGCAGGCAGTGCATTCAACGGCTTTCCCTCCCCATGCTTGTAGGGCCTTCAGCATTGTTGCTGCGATCAGCTCGGCTCGGTCCTGCACCGTGTTGTCCTGGGTTGTGGCTGACTGCTCAGCCGCCATTTGAAGCTGTTTGGCTCGATGGGCTTCCAGGGCGCGCTGTAGTTCGGCTTTCTCATTGGCGAGCTCAATCTGCCGGTATTGCTCAGCAGCCTCGCGTTCTGCCTGTTCTAGTTGCCACTGAGCGTTTATTTCGGCTGCCAGTGACTGAAGCTTTTGCAGTGCGTTTGCTGCGAGCCTTTCGCCGCGAATTGATCGGATCCACTGTCGGTTTACCTTGTCATGCAGAACAGCGTGCTCGAATTTGGCCGGATCATTGATCTGCTTCAGAGTCAGGTGATGGAGATCTATCTCCATGCTGGAGTGTTCCAGGGCTTCGAGCTGGCGATAACGCTCATGCTCCATCCGCGTTGAAAGTTTGATCCGGACGATCAGCTGCCTATCGGATTGGTGCAGGACGGCATGACCTCTCAAACCGCCCAGGTCAACAAAGCGCTCAACGCTATCTGCGACGATCATCACTGGTTGCCGCTCGACCTTTTCTTCCAAAAGTCGGCCGCCTTGTGTGGTAACCCGAACTGTTTCTATCAGAGCTGGGAGCATGAGCTGCTTTTGCTGGGCAATCAGGGCGACCGCTGCACGTCTGACACCTTCGCGGAAGCCATCAAAGCAGTCATTCGATTTCGCATGGCGGAAATGTGGGACAACCTTCTCGCCATTGTTGGCCGCATTTAAGGGTTGTTTACAGCCAGGGCATACGCAGCCACACCGAAGCCCGTTCTCGACCTCGTGCGCTCGAAATAGAGTGCCATCACGCTCACCGAAAGGGATTTTGGTCTCGTGCATGTCCTTTGCTTACGCCTTCCAGGTGGTTTGTGTCTTGGATGCAGGAACTTAGTCCAACCTGCTCTGAAAGTAATCAATCGGAGTATGGTTTGTCATGAAAGTGTTGCGGTTGAATGCGGTTGTCTTGGCTACTGGGCTCGCCAGATCAACGATCTATAAGCTCATTGGCTCAGGCGAGTTTCCACGACCCGTGCCGCTGACTGGGCGATGTGTCGGCTGGATTGAGTCTGAGGTGGCTGCTTGGATCCAGTCGAGGATTGAAGCGCGGGAACGGATCTGAATGACTATGTTCGACTAACCAGAGGGAGCAGTGCACGAGCTTCTAGCGAGCCTTCGCCACCATTAACTCAGACCAGCGAGTGGTGTAGGCAGGGGAGAGCAATTCTCTTCGCATAGCCCACTCGACTGGCTTGGCGATGCGTCCTGGCTGCAGCGTACCTTGACCCCAACGGTTGTTGATGGCGTCCAGGGTACTCATCAGTCGCTCGGTTTTCACAGGCTGCTCGGGAGCAAACAGATCAGGCGTGTATTCGTTCTTGCGACACAGATCCAAGAGCAGCACCTGGGCCTTGGCGTAGCTGAACCCCTCTCTGAAGACCTGCTGCAATCCAGCCTGGACGGCCTTGATGATCAGCCTGCTGTCATCGGTCGGGTAGGGCAGCTGGCAGAGGACGCCATTGGCATATTTCGCTTCAGCTGGATTGAACATCCCGGTGCGCAGACTGACCCGCACCTGTCTGCAGAGCGACTCCTGCTTGCGCAGCTTTTCAGCAGCACGCGTGGCGTAGCTGGTCACGGCTTCCTTGATGGGAGTTAACTCACGCAGGCGCTTGCCGAATGAGCGGCTGGAGCAGATCTCTTGCTTGGGTTCGATTTCGTTCTCGATCTCCAGGCACGCTATCCCGCGCAGTTCGCGCACAGTTTTCTCGACCACGACATTGAAGCGCTTGCGCAGCGTCCAGGCGTCCATCTGTGCCAAGTCCCAAGCGGTTTTAATCTGCATACCTTCCAGGTGCGCACGCATGCGGGGGCCAACACCCCAGACTTCTTCAACGGGCATGGCCTTGAGCAACTTGTCGCGCCGAACCGGATCGCGGATGTCTACGACGCCACCAGTTTGCTTCTGCCAGCGCTTGGCGGCGTTATTGGCGAGCTTGGCCAGTGTCTTGGTGGTGGCGATGCCTATGCCGACCGGGATACCAGTCTTCTGCTTAATCTCTGCCTGCACCTGACGACCTATCGACTCCAGCGGCTCGGGCAGTCCGGTCATATCGGCAAAGGCTTCGTCGATGCTGTAGACCTCAATGCTTGGGAAGCAGCCTTCGAGGATGGTCATCACGCGCTCGCTCATATCGCCATTTATGTGTAATAGAAAGTCAATAAGAACCGGGCCATGCTCGCCCTTGGAGCTTCTCATACCCAACCGGTATGGCTGTAGCTTCTGAGGAGATCGCCGTCGCTCACCGGATCATCCGGTCATCCTGTTAGTAACCGGTCAAAGCTGATCTGTTACATCGAAGGCGGACACCTGTCCATCGACAACACCCCTGCCGAGCGGTGAACCGCCCTCCCATGTACATATGACCAAAACGTCGCCGTTATCCTACCGTTCTGTCATGCCTACCCACGACGGAGTATTGACGGTCTCCGTCCTATAACATAGCTTTTCCGAAAGGCGCTCAAGTACATATCGTCATGTGCATACGAGCCTCGTGTCGTTAAAAGAAATGGTTGGTGCCGCATGAAAGTGCTCTTCATGATGCCGTTCGGCGTGTCGAGCTTCTCCGCCCCCATCAAGATCAAGGCTTCGTCTTGGTGTTAGTGCCAGATGCACGTCACCTTGCGGTGCAGGAATGGAGTGTGAACATGAAAGCAGAAACGGAATCGCGGATTTTTTCGGTGGACGAATATGTCCGTCCGTCTAACGGCGAACCGATCCGTTCAGTTGTTCTGGAGACCAACGATTCTGTCGTTGTAGTTTGGCACGCCTACCCTAGGCAGGAAATAGCTGCCCATGTCCATCCTCACGGCCAAGATACTTGGACGGTTATCTCAGGTGAGGCCAAGTATTATCAAGGCAACGGCGTAGAAATTCATCTTAAAGCTGGAGATATTGCCATTGCAAAACCTGGGCAAGTACATGGTGCCGTGAACTCTGGTCCAGGACCTTTCATATTTGTCTCCGTGGTTGCGCCGGGCAGTGCAGGTTTTGCGTTATCTGAGAAATAGGCGAAAGGCCTGAGAGGAACCTGATGAATACACGAGTATTTACGTTCGCTGGTGGAGAAACGGGGGTTTGGCGCGTTGTTGCGATGAATGCCGTGGCAGGAGCCCCTCTCCCTGGAATCCCACGGCTCAACGTAGCCGCTGGCTCTGTTTCGCCGCAGCCTCCGGGCACCAAATGGCTCCTTCGCGGGATAACGAGTAACGAGCGCTATGTCGTGCGTGAAGAGAAGGATCGTCTCGTGGCGAAGCAGCCAAGCTTGGGTCGAGCAGAGGCTACCTGCGCCGCCCTGATCCCTATCCGGAAAAACCCCTCATGGTGGGGACTGTCTCAAGACGAACGCCGGAAGATTTTTGAGGAACAGTCCCGTCACATTCACATCGGGCTCCAATATCTCCCTGCTGTGGCCCGCCGCCTCCACCATTGTCGGGACCTGGGCGAGAACGAACCCTTCGACTTCTTGACTTGGTTCGAATATTCCCCGTCTGATGAGACGGCCTTTAACAGGCTTCTGGCCGAACTCCGAGCCTCGGTGGAGTGGCAGTATGTCGACAGAGAAATCGACATCCGGCTAGTGCATGAGCCGGCCTAGCATCAGGTTTAACTTCGATCTACGTGCGGCACACTCCTGCGACACCCGCAGCCCAGCAAAACCCCGAAAAATCTAGTGTGTCGCATAACTTAGGAGTAACGCGACAGGTATGTCTAGCGAGCCACTAGTCGCTTAAGAACTTTTCTACTTATAGCCTCCTCTTTCTCTCATCGATCTCCTCGGCATCCTGCCGTCTAGAGCCGGCACATTGTCCAGCTTTCGAATGAGGCTCTCCAGCTTTTCCAAGTCGCCCTCGGCAATGGCTCGCTCGTCGGGAGTTAAAGGCACGGCCTCCAAGTACCGTCCGATAGACGATTTGCTTTCCAATGCTTGGGCCCTTGCGCTGGCTTTCGGCAAGTTGAAGTCACACCCCGCACAGGCCATGCGATGTGGGCAGCTGCTCCAGAAGGGATTTGAACAATACGAGTCGCCCAAGTCATAGAAGGTGTAGGGGGCATCTGAATGGCGAACAATTACGTCATGATCGATCAAAACGGAGACCATATGGGCCATTTGATCGGCTTTAACGAAGGATGCTGCCAGCTTGGTAGGCCGAATTCGAATGTAATGCAAAGTCGAATTCGGCGAGCTATGTCCCGACCACTGCATTAGCTCGATCAGCGACATGCCCTGAGGGACGCTGGCGAGCGCCGTCACTGCGGAGGCACGTCCCCGGTGGCTGGTGATTCGCCCGCGACTGTCCTCCAGTGGCACACCCGCCTTGGCGCATAGCATTGGAATGATGGTGCCATTAATGACACTGGAGCCTATGCGCTTGCCTCGAAACTGAAATAGGTAGCTAACTTTTTCCCCGGTTCGCTCATCCAGCAAAGCGGCCTGGTTAGCAGGCCTGTCCTCCAGCCAGGCGTCAATGCGCTCCTTCACGACCACCGCTACAGGTTTGACGAAAGCTTTGAACGTCTTGCTGGCAGGAATATCGAGATAGCATAAAGTTTTTGCTGGAACGATGGTCCCATCCTCGTGTACCACATCATTGGTCTGAGGATGCGCGCATCTTTTATCCAAGCGCATGATTTCATTGCTGCGCAAACCAGCGTGCGTCCACACTACAGCAATGGCTTGAACCATCGACAGCGGATAGTGAATCTCCGAAAGCAGATCACTACGCTCAAGATTTAGACTCGCCCAAATCAGCTTGAGCCAGGTCGAGTCATCAATTACCCGCGGGTTGATACCCGAGTTGAATGTCACGGATCGCGGGGTGGCGAGGTGATGCCGGGGGCTGAACTTCAAACGACCCCATCCCCAGAGTTCAAAGTCTGTAAAAAATCGTCGCAAGGCATGTAGAAAGCCGCGCTTCGAGTTGGCAGCGATAGGCTGACCAAGCCCCTTTAGCTGTGTTCCCTTCGCTGACTCCAAAGCCCACTCACCGACCGTCATCCGGTCGACGGCAGCAATAAATGCAGCGCAAGTGGACATGCTCCAATCGGTAGGCGCCGCCATTCCTGATTGCTCGCGCGCTAGCCAGACACCGGTCCTCAAGATAAAACTGTAATTGCTTTCACGTGTGCGTGGACGCAAGGTGGAAGTGTCTCGCCATCGACGGCACCACATTGCCCAAGTCGGATCGATGCCTTCGATGCTTTTCGCCCGCCAACAGGTATAGCCTCGCATGCGTAAAGGTTTCGCCAAAATCCCCATGGCAGCGAGGCCGTGAGATACCTTTCCGACCGATCTCGCGACACCTTCGCTTCGATGCTGTTGGCCCTTCAGTAGCAGTTCCTCGGTGAATGTCTCCAACCGCGGATCGCCGTTTTCCAGCATCAAGGCACCCAGCACGTTGGAAAGGAACTGCTCAAGATGGCGAGCAGCGTAGCCCAGCGATCTCAACGCTTGGCTCAAGCGAACGTGCTCATGTCTGAACACGGCATGGCCGAAGATAAAAGAAGCATATATCGCCGGCTGCCGGAATTTGGCGATACGCTGCGGGGTTCGAAAATCGCCGAGATGGTAAGCAACGGAAGCGAGATATGGTCGTGATCCTGCTCGATTACTGAGCAAGGTCAACCACTGCGACTCAGACCAACACCAGTAGGGTTTACCGGTTTTGCTGACATTCCAGAGAATGACTGCCACTGATGAAATGGCTAATCGCTGAGAAACGCCGCTGTGCGCCGCTATATCAGCTAGCGGCCTCATGAGCTCAGGTATCTCTGATTGGAGGTAGCCCCAGTCTGAACGGTGAGAGCGATTCGAAAGTATGCTCAGCTCGATTTTCGATAGATCGCTCTGACGTACGTACTTGCTCGCGTCGAACGGAACATAAGGGGTGACTGAGGGGGTGCTCATAGCAATGCCTCAGACCCAAAGAGTTCACAGAACATCCGAGCATCGAGACTGCCGACGGAGTGCGCCATCTTTGCGGTTAAATCCGCGCCAGATAGGTGCAGGTAAATCAAAGTGGTTTTGGGGTCTCGATGTCCAGCATACGTGGTCAGTTCATGGAGCTTCCAGCCCGCACGGGCCAGATGGGTAAGCCGAAGGTGGCGAAAGGTATGAGTGCTCAGGTGCGATAGTTTCGCTTCCTTGGCCCACCCTTCAACCGTTTTACTCCACGCCCAACGGGACAGTGGCGAGCCTCGATTACGATCTGATGCTGATCGAAACAACGAACCTCGCATCCAGCCAGCGCCGCGAAGAGCATGTAGATGCTCTATCAAGACAGGTGCAATGTCTGGGCTGTAGCACACGACGCGGCTGCGTTTGCCTTTGGTCGTTTCCGCTCGCACCGAGATCAGTCGGTGTGCAACGTCTAAATCCTCAATACGCAAGGCCACCAACTCGGCACGGCGAAGAGCCCCGAAATACGCCAACGACAGCATTAGTCGATCACGGATAGACGACCTGGCCGCAATACTGAGAAAGTGTCGCCACTGTGTTGCTGCTGACCGAAAACTGACCCAG